>JAEYVW010000235.1 GCA_023429365.1 Bacteroidota bacterium | reverse complement strand
TTACCTGAGCTATGCAGTAGCCAATAAAGAACCCAACCGCGATGATTTCGAAGCTGGTCTTGATAACCAGCCGAAAAAAGAAACCCTTCATGATTTTGAAGCGGGCATTGAAAAAAGAACTTCCCGGTTTTCTGCCGGAGCAACGCTTTATTACATGAAGTATAAAGACCAACTGGTGCTCACTGGTATGATCAATGATGTAGGCGCTTATACACGTATCAACGTACCGGATAGTTACCGTGCTGGTGTTGAACTGCAGGGTGGATATGTTTTTTCATCCTGGCTGAACGCAACTGCCAATCTCAGTATTAGTAAGAATAAAATAAAAGCGTTTACAGAATACCTCGATAATTATGACGCCGACTGGGAATGGATCGACCAGCAAGCCGTCACACATAAAAATACAGACATCGCATTTTCACCAAGCATTACCGGAGCAGGCACTGTAAATCTTATTCCTGTAAAAAACCTGGAGATCAGCCTGATCAGTAAATATGTGGGCGATCAGTACCTCGACAACACACAAAACGAAGCCCGTAAACTAAATGCTTTCTATACACAGGACGCGAGAGTGATCCTCACCCTGCACAATAAATTATTCAAAGAATGGAATATCATCGGGCAGATCAACAATGTGTTTGATAAAAAGTATGAACCCAATGGCTACACCTACAGTTATGTGCTTGACGGGACCGTTACAGCCGACAATTATTATTTCCCAATGGCCGGCGTGAATTTTATGTTGGGATTGAATGTGCGACTCTGATGGGTTTGAAGATAATAGTTCGAAGTTAGTAGTTCGAAGTTAGAAGTACCACAGCGACTACGAACTACTAACTACTAACTACGAACTACATGCTACCGATTAAATTTCTCCTGCCATGCCAGCATACCACCTACCAGGTTCTTTGTATTCTTAAAACCGAGTGTGTCGAGTATCAGGCAGGCCTGGCCGCTCCGGTTGCCGCTGCGACAATACACGATCAGCTCTTCGTCTTTAAAAGGCTCGAGTTCGTCTACTGTCATGGTTTGCACCTGGCCGAGCGGATAAAGCACGCCGCCGATATTAAATTCCGCATGCTCATGTGGTTCGCGAACGTCAACGATATTCAGTTTTTCACCCGCATCGAGCCGGCTTTTTAATTCTTCAACAGTAATATTTTGCATGGTTATATGTGTTTATTATTCTGGTAAATCATCATTTGTAACCGTTGTGACGGTATCCATTACCGGTTTATCTTTTTGCAGCCATACATCCATCAGCTGACCAGGTCGTATATAACGAAATCTTTTTTCATCATCAAAGCGACGCGGACGCTGATCATAAATATAAGCACTGCTGGTATCTTCCACACCCTGCGCAATGATGGCACCAAAACCCAGGCCATGTGCTTCAAGCAGGGATTTTGCCTGGCCATAGGTCATACCCACCAGCGAGGGAACCACAAACTGCTTGTCGCCTACACCATCACCCAGCACCAGTGAAACTTTACTTCCCATGCGTATCTGTGTTCCCGCCGCGATTTCACTTCCATTATAACGCTGTTCCAATACCGCGTTCTTTGCAAAATCAGCTTTAAACGATGTATCTCCTACGCGAAGGTTCGCATTCTTCAAAACCATTTCCGCGCTGCGATAACTATAGCCGATGAGGTTGGGCATTTCCACCATCGGCGGTACAGCCCGGTTAATGGTCAGGTACACCGTGCGATTAACCTTTACAAGTTCATCCGGCTCCGGTACCTGTTTGAGCACCTGCATGGGTTTGGCTGTATCCCAATAAATTGAATCCTGGATCTCCACTTCAAATCCCTGCTTCTCCAACAACGACCTGGCATCTTCAAAAGATTTGCCGGTTACCTGTGGTACCGCCATGGCTTCGTCATGATGTGTAAACCAATTGAGCGAAAAAACGAAAATAAAAAAAAGAATAAACGCGATGGCGATCCCAACCAGGACGTTGACCCATAATGGCCGGTGTGTGATGAATTTGAACATGTAAATTAGTTTGTATCCCGGTTTTAAGATAGCTATTTTTTAAATTTTAAAAATTCTCAGTTTAAGCTACGAGCTATGAGCGGCGAGCGATGAAGCTTGCGCTGGTACTTTTGTCCCATCTGCTTCTTCGACCAGTTTAGTATAAAAATCTTTCAGGCTCCATCCCATAGCCCTTACCTGTTGCGGTATGATACTGGCTTCACTTTGGCCGGGGATGGTATTTATTTCAAGCATATATGGTTTTTCGTTTTGCTCATTATAAATAAAATCGATACGCACCACACCCCTGCAATTGAATACGGCATATATTTTCCTCGCTGCTTCCCTGATCCGTTCAGCAATGGCTTCGTCAACCTCGGCCGGTGTTGTTTCCGTAGACTTTCCTTCATATTTCGCTTCGAAATCAAAAAAAGCTTTATCGCTGTGTGCCTTCACTTCAGTCATGGGCAATACGATGATCTCGCCTTTTGTTTTAAAAACCCCCACGGTAAACTCCCGGCCCTGAACCATTTCTTCCACCAGCACCTGGCTGTCTTCCTTGAAAGCTTTCGCAATGGCTTCTTCCAGGTCTTCCGGTTTCTCAACTTTGCTCATACCGATACTTGAGCCACCATTATTGGGTTTTACAAAAACCGGCATTTTCAAGTGTGCTGCCAGCTCTGCGGCCGATACCGGGATATGTTTGAAGAGATGAACTGATTCTGCTACGGCGATGCCTGCCATCCTTGCGATAGCAACAGTATAACGCTTGTTGAATGTGATAGCTGAAGTAGCCGCGTCGCAGCTGGTATAAGGAATGGAAAGCGTATCAAAATATCCCTGCAGTTTTCCATCCTCACCTGGTGTGCCGTGAATGCCGATAAAGACGGCATCGAATTTTACTTTGCGGCTGTCAAGTTGGAGGGAAAAATCATTTTTGTCAACCTCCACTTTGCGGCCATCCGCCATTTCATAAAACCAGCCAAGCGGGTTGATATCAATTTTATAAACATTATATAAAGCAGGATCTAGATTGTTGGCGATGGTTAGGGCACTTTTATAGGATATGACCGCCTCGCCGGAAAACCCTCCGGTGACAAGGGCTATGTTTTTCTTCATGAAAGGATTTTTTAAAGCACAAATATTGAGGAAAAATCGCGTTGCAGGAAATTTCAAGTGCTAAAAAACATATATTTTCTGCTGTGTATTGAAAAATGAATATGGAGACGCTGTATAATAGGTGAAATCACTATATCCATCTGTGAAAATCCGAAACTCAACTTCGCGATTCAGCCTTAAATAATAAGAAAGGTGAAGGCCGTTTCTCCTTCACCTTTTTACGACGGGAAATATCACCCGCCTGAAATTTAGCAGTTTGACCTGCTTTATCAGAAT
>JAEYVW010000215.1 GCA_023429365.1 Bacteroidota bacterium | reverse complement strand
AAACTCAGCATATAAAGTACAGGCCGGCGGATACTGATGAGTCGGAGTATATATTCTATAGTGAAAATGATAGTGAATACCCACTCCAGGATTTTTAAAAGCCGCCCATACTTTTGATTGTAATATTCGATACTGTCAAGCATCACAACCAGTATACTGGCTACGATGAGTACCAGTAACGCTATATCAAAAGCTTTACCGGCGGGCGTGTTGGTTTCGTAGATGACATCATGCAGGCGTGCCTGCCAATCCCGTTTGTTGTTGGTAGCCATTCTAATTCAAAGTTAATACTAATGAACATCCGACAAGGGGCCCTGAATTTTTGCTGACATTTTTAAACGGGCAAAGCTCGTATTTGATTACATTTAATTGCTAAAAATATCTGGCAGTATATATGCTTAGGAAAAGAATTTTCATGGCCGTTTTACCCGCTTTTTTTGTATGGGGCTGTTCACAAAAGAATAAGAGTATGGAAAAGTTAGAAAAAGAGATAGAGTCCCGGCTTGCAATAGCCAACGCGCATTTTGGTATTGCCTTTAAAAACCTACAGACCGGCGATTCTGTTTTTATCAACGCAAAGCAGAGCTTCCATGCCGCCAGTACTATGAAAACACCTGTGCTGGCAGAACTTTTTAAACAGGCCGCAATTGGAAGATTTTCCATGGACGATACCATCACCATCCGGAATTCGTTCAAGAGTATCGTCGATAGTTCGGATTTTTCACTCGACCCCAGTGATGACAGTGAATTAGAATTGTACAAAAGGCTGGGGGAGAAGGAAACGATTGCAAAACTGGCATATGAAATGATCATTCGCAGCAGTAATCTTGCTACTAACATGCTCATCGGCCTGGCAGGGCCCGACAATATCATGGAAAGCCTGAAAGCCATAGGAGCAAATGACATGAAAGTATTAAGGGGGGTGGAGGACAACAAGGCATTTCAAAAAGGACTCAATAATTCCACCACAGCCTATGATCTTGCTTTGCTATTCGAGCAAATGGCTGAAGAAAAACTTGTCAGCGTCGAAGCATCGCAAGCCATGATCCGTATCCTGCTTGATCAGCAGTTCAATGAGATCATTCCCGCCCGTTTACCAGGTGATGTAAAGGTGGCACACAAAACCGGCTCAATCAGCGGTGTGCAGCATGATTCGGGTATTGTATATCTGCCTGATGGTAGAAAATATGTGTTGGTCCTGCTATCTCGTTTTGATCCCGCGGATGAAAAAAAAGTGATCGCTGCCATGGCGGAGGTATCCAGGTTAATTTATGACCATGTCATGCGCTGAATAATAGCACTAACCCGTATTTTCGGGCATGGCTTGGTTATCAGTGCAAGGTATTAGTAAAAAGGAAAAAGAAATTTTTACCGTGAGGCAGGTCTCTTTCGACCAGGATCAGTTCCAGAAGATCGCTATCGCCGGTGAAACCGGTTCGGGAAAAACGACACTGTTACGAATGATCGCAGGCCTTGTACAACCTGACCAAGGCGAGATTTATTTTAAGGGCGAACGCGTGAAAGGCCCCTTTGAAAAATTAATTCCCGGGCATCCTGAAATTGCCTTTCTCAGCCAGCACTTCGAATTGCGGAACAATTATACCGTCGCGGAAGAACTCGAAGCAGTGAACTTATTGACGGCCGAAGATTCCAGGAATATATTTGAAGTCTGCCGGATCGGGCACCTGTTAAACAGAAAAACAAATGAACTATCGGGTGGAGAGCGGCAGCGAATTGTGCTGGCGCGACAATTGGTAACAGTTCCTAAACTCCTGCTACTGGACGAACCATATTCCAATCTCGATGGTATACACAGAAATATCATCAGGTCTGCCATCCGCGAAATTGGCTCCAGGCTCAATACAACCTGTATCATGATTCTTCACGACGCAGCCGACCTGCTTTCATGGGCTGATACCATCCTCATCATGAGAAATGGACAGTTGGTACAGCAGGGCAGTTCCGAACAGGTTTACTATTACCCTGTGGATGAATATTGCGCGGCGGTATTGGGCGAATACAACCTATTGGATAAAAATTCTCCAATTATATCAGCAAGGTCGCTGCACACCATTGACGATAAGGTTATGGTCAGACCCGAGCAGTTTAATATCGAACTTTCAACTGAAGGTAATGCGGAAATAGCCGAAGTGATGTTTGCCGGAAGTTATTATACCCTCCTTGTCAAAGCAGGAATTGAGACCATCAATGTTCGGGTGATCCAAAACCGTTTTTCGCCCGGTGACCGGGTTAAACTAAACCTCCCGAACAATTAACACCATCCCCAATTTGAGTTAGACCTTTACCGACTTTGGTTATTGAAGAGAATATCAGCAAGGTGCAGTTTTGCGGCTTAATAAAAACGAATTATTATGCCGACTCCATTAGAAATTTTGCTGGATCCTGTGTCATTGATCATTATCAGTATGTATTTGCTGCTGATGTTATGGGAGGCTGTTTTCCCCGGACGTAAATTACCAGTTATCAAATTCTGGAAAATCAGGGGCATCGCGGTTTTCTTTTTCTATTTCTACCTGTCATC
>JAEYVW010000085.1 GCA_023429365.1 Bacteroidota bacterium | reverse complement strand
TTCCACTGCTTGACCAGGTGTTTTTGCAGACGGCGAAACGCCTCTTCCTCGGGAATACAGGTATCGGTTACCCTGTTGTAGTGATTTTCTAAGAGCTCCCATTCCTGTTCGGGTGTAAGATCGCGGTAGTTGGGGATCCGTTTGTATTTGGAATGAGCAACCAGGTTCATCACATCCTCTTCGAGGTTGGCACCGGTGCAACTGATGATGTCAACCTTACCCTGCCGAATCATTTCTGCCAGTGAAATACCCAGTTCTCCTGTGCTCATGGCACCGGCTAAGGTGATCATCATTTTTCCACCTTCCGCCAGGTGGGTTTCGTAGCCTTTTGCCGCATCCATCAGCGCCGCAGCATTAAAATGACGAAAATGGTGTTCGATAAATTTTGAAATTGGTCCCCTGTTCATATTTTCCAGTTTGAAAAACCGCCTTCGGATCATAATAGCATGAGACAATGCGGTAGAAGCTGCGAAATTACTGTTTTGGGGAAATATTGGCTAAGCACAAAAAAACCCCGCTTTGAAGCGGGGCTCTTGAAAACTCTCAACTTGCGTTGGTTATTTTTTTACTCTTTCCTTATCAAGCAGGTTGCCCTGGGCGCTAAGGCGAAGTTTGTACTTTTTGTCCTTACTTTCAGTTACCAGGGAGTAGCTGGTTCCTTCTTCGTTGGAGATCTCACGCACTTCAATTACAGTATGACCTGCAAACTCACTGTTGAACATGCGGATCACGGTCAGTGGTAACTGGTTGAAGAAAAGACCACGGATAGAACCGATCAGTTTACCGTTGTTCTCAAAAAAAGCTACTGTTTGATGTTCGCCCCAGAGAAATGATGCTTTCATATACTGGCCATCTTCCTTTGACCAGGTTACATGTGAAGCACCGGCAAAGATCTGGCTGAAAGTCTTTTCTACTGAGGGTTCTGCAACTGGTGTTGGTTTGGCGGCCGCAGTTAATGCTACTGTAGCAATTAAAGCAAGGGATAAAAAAAGCTGTTTCATGATTAAATAAGGTTTAATGGTTAATGAACTTTTGATTTGAATATATATAGAATAAGAGTTTACAAAGAAAGTGGAAAGAAACCCCGCTCCTGTTTAGAAAACGGGGCTCGTTTTTACCACACACCAAAACTAACTTGATGCCGGGGGCGGGTTATATCTTAGTTGTTTTTTTGAATGAAACCCATTGCGCATTGTCCTCTGATTTCAACACCAGTTTTGAATCAGCGTTTTCCAGCGTGATATAATAACTGGTACCGTCGTTGTTTGACAACTCGAAGAGGTCAGAGATCCAATAGCCTTCATACTGATCTTTCAGATTTGTCTGCAGGCTGATCGGGAGCTGGAGCGAAGTGATGTTCCTTGTTACAGCGATGATCTCTCCATTAGGATGGTAGAAAGCTGCTACATTTTGCCCGTTATAAACAAATGTTGCTTTCACATAGCTGTCGGTGCTGGTCCACTCTACATTTTGTACACCGGCAAATTCCTTGTTAAAGGAGTTTAATACGATTGGGCTAACAGGCTCGCTGGCGAAGGCGCTAAAACTACTGATCGCGATGGCCAGGGTAATGATGATCTTTTTCATGATTAAATTATTTTTTTGGTTATGGTTTGTTTTTAAAAAAACTTATTTGGTAACTATGACGGTGTAAAAGTATTTTAGGTTACACCCCTTGACAAGTAAATTTGGATTAATGGAAATGGCTGTTAAACACTGTTAACAAGCATTTCATCCGGCTAACCGTACATCCCCCGTTTTCTACCTTTTATAAGCTGGTGTTACACAATTGATACAGTTTTTATTTTTTTTATTTAAAAAATAATTAGATATTTGTCTAAATAACTAACGAATCAATTGTGCAGAATATCGTCTTTAAAGCCCTGAATGACCCCACCCGGCGCGAGATTTTACAGCTCCTGCAGGAAAAAGATATGACTGCCGGGGAGATCGTGGACCGCTTTAATATATCGGCACCAAGTATCTCCCACCATCTGGACCTCTTGAAACAGGCGAAACTGGTGATTGCTGAAAAAGATGGCCAATATGTTTATTATTCGCTCAATACAACTGTTGTCGACGAGATCATGAAGTGGTTCTTACAATTCAAAACCAAAAAACGATAGCTTATGAACAGGTATTTTAAATTTCTTATCTGGCCCATTGCCGCGGCGCCCCTGCTATACCTGGCAGCTAACTGGAGCAGGCTGCCAGAAACCATTGCCATGCATTTTGACCTGGAAGGAAATCCCGATCGCTATGGTGATAAA
Organism: Bacteroidota bacterium; assembly: GCA_023429365.1. Classification (GTDB taxonomy): domain Bacteria; phylum Bacteroidota; class Bacteroidia; order Chitinophagales; family Chitinophagaceae; genus Terrimonas_B. Next base: position 2,594 of record JAEYVW010000085.1, on the reverse strand, counting down.
AAAGAACTGCTCATCATGACCATTGTACTCAGCGCCATGAGTGCAGGTATTTACTTCCTGTTGTCAAATATTTATCGCATTGATCCTAAAAAAGCAGCAGCAGAAAATAAAGACCGTTTAAAACGTATGGGATTTATTCTCGGTGTATTCATGTCGGCTATCACCTGTTTTATCATTTACAGTTCTGTGAAAGGAGGATTTGAAGGCAGTATCAAATATGTATTTGCTGCTATCGGCGTTCTCTATGCTATACTGGGTAATTATATGCATACTATCAAGCCCAACTATTTTGCCGGCTTCCGACTGCCCTGGACGCTCAACAGCGAGGACAACTGGAAAAAGACCCACCTGCTTGGTGGCAAACTATGGTTTGTCGGCGGTCTTGTGATCGCTATCGTGTGCCTGGCGCTTCCCAATGCTGTTTCGGCTATCGCATTCTTTATCCTTACCGCCATTATGGTATTCATACCTATCATTTATTCATTTCGCCTTTACCAGGCAGAAAAGATGGCTAAAGGAGAAACGAAACAGAGCTAATTATTTCACCACCTTAATTTTCGTCTATGCTTCGCTCAATTTTTCCTATACTCGCTCTAATACTTTTTGTACCAGGAATTGGTCGTGCGCAAGGGTCGCAGGACTTTAAAGGTACCTGGGAAGGGGTTTTAAATATAAGTGGTACCAACCTGCGTATCGTCTTCCATGTAAAAGATAATGGCCAGGGCGGCCTGGTATCGACAGCCGACAGTCCTGACCAGTCTGCTTTCGGGATCCCCTGCGATTCTACAGCAGCAGGCAACCAGGAGATCTTTATTTCCATGAAGGCCTTGCAGGCGAGTTTCAGCGGTAAACTGGTCAATGATACAACCATCGATGGTGAATTCAGGCAGGGTCCTGCAGGATTTCCCCTGCAGTTGAAAAAAACAGAAGCTACACCTGTAAAGCCCGTCGCCAGGAAAAGACCGCAGAATCCGCAGGCTCCTTTCCCATATCAGTCAGAGGACGTGATATACGACAGCAAAACAGCTGGTGTAAAACTGGCGGCCACCATCACCATCCCTGAAGGGAAAGGCCCTTTTCCGTCTGTACTGCTGATCTCCGGTTCTGGCCCCCAGAACCGCGACGAAGAACTCCTGGGCCATAAACCCTTTGCCGTGCTGGCCGATTACCTTTCGCGTCGGGGGTATATTGTTTTACGTGTAGACGATCGTGGGATTGGAAAAAGCACCGGCGATTTCGCCACAGCTACCAGTGCTGATTTCGCAAGCGATGCAAACGGTGGTATCGATTACCTGCTGACAAGACCCGAAGTGAATAAGAAAAAAATTGGTATCATGGGTCATAGTGAAGGTGGCATGATAGCTCCCATGGTCGCTGCCTCCAGGAAAGATATTGACTTTGTCGTTATGCTGGCGGGACCCGGCGTAAAGGTCATTGACCTGATGGCAGAACAAAACGCCGCTGTATTGCGCTCCGCAGGGGTTAGTGATGCAGCCAGTACCGCGTATACAGACTTCTACAGGGATGTGGTTAAAACCATACTGTCATCACCCGATACAACTGCGGCTGTTGAAGCTGGCAGGAAGGTATTGCAAAACTGGGTATCAAAAACTCCAGATACCCTGGTGGCGCAACTCGGGATCAGCGACGCTAATGTTCAACAAAAAATGGTTTCGGACATGGTACAACGGATCTCAACTCCATGGTTTCGCTACTTTTTCAATTATGACCCGCAGCCAAACCTGCAAAAACTAAAATGTAAGGTGCTTGCGATAAATGGCAGCAGGGATGTACAGGTTGTCTCACAACAGAATTTATCAGGGATAGAACAGGCTTTTAAAAAGTCGAAGCTGAAAACTTATGAGATAAAAGAAATTCCGGGGTTGAACCATCTATTCCAAACCTGTAAAAAATGTACTATACAGGAGTACGAAGAACTGGAAGAAACCTTTTCACCCATCGCCCTGGATTATGTTGGAAACTGGCTGGATAAAAATGTAAAGTAGCCGGTACTCATGCTGCTCTTAACAATTCATTTGCATTCATGCATGAGCATGTGTGAAAGCCGTTTATGTTCGGATGCAAACTGGCTATGAGTACCTTTACAACATGAATTATCTCGCCCATGCTTATTTCTCCTTCAATGATCCGGGTATCCTGGTTGGCAATATCATCAGTGATTTTGTAAAGGGCAGGAAGAAATTTGACTACCCGGTGGAGATACAGGAGGGCATCATGCTTCATCGCGAGATCGACCATTATACCGACCATCATCCGGCCACCCGTGAGGCGAAGGAATTCTTTCGACCTCATTATCGATTGTATAGCGGGGCATTTATTGATGTGGTCTATGATCATTTCCTGGCGACCGATACAGATGTTTTTGATGAGACCACACTTTTCGAGTTTTCCCAACAGGTCTACCAGTCCCTGGAAAGATATAAAACCTGGCTGCCCCCCGGTTTCGCTTCAATGTTCCCCTATATGCGATCACAAAACTGGTTGTATAACTACCGCCTGCCAGGGGGCGCTGAAAAAAGCTTTCACGGCATTGCGCGCCGGGCTTTATATATCTCGGAAACGGATACCGCCGC
>JAEYVW010000082.1 GCA_023429365.1 Bacteroidota bacterium | reverse complement strand
AAATTATACCTCCCGTACCGGGAGGTTTTTTCTTTTATAGTCATACATTTAGCCCCAGTTGAGATGTCGATTTTCCCATTATATATTTATTTCATCTTCATCAGCTTTGTGGCGAGTTGCCTGGTGTTTTTCAGACGCGAGCCGGCACCCGTTTATCTCAAAGCATTTCCACCTTATTTGCTTGCTACGCTCATTGCGGAGTCTATCGGCAGTTATTTTTATTCAATTCAAAAGAATAACCTGGCGCTTTATAACTTCTTTACTGTCTTTGAATTTTGTTTTTATTTATGGGTTATCAGCCAGATCATCTATAGCAGGGTGGCGAAGCGGGTGATAAGCCTGGTGATGGTACTATATTCGATTGGTGCGGTGGTAAATATTATTTTTATTCAGAAGATGCAGGCCTTCCATACGTTTACTTATGCCATTGGATGTTTATTGATCGTGGCGGCCTGTGTATACTATTTTTTTGAACTATTCCGTTTGCCAAAGGCTGTGAAGCTGGTCAACACACCCGCATTTTGGATATGTTCAGGGTTGCTATTCTTTTATTGCTGCGGGTTTCCTTTGTACGGGTTCACTAATTTTTTAATTGGCATCTCAGCCCTGATTATTACGAACTTCATGGCCATTATAACTATCCTAAACATTTTTTTGTATTCAATATTTACCATCGCTTTTTTATGCCGATTGAGAACCAGGAAATATACTTCGTCATCATCATAGGCATTATTCTTGGTTTGCTGCTTGTGGGTTTTATCGTGACGATTCTTTTTCTCTACCAGCGTCGTCAGCAGAAACAGGAGCAGGAAATAGAGAGAATGAAGGATATGTATGAGCGGGAAGCGCTGCGATCTCAACTGGAGATCCAGGAGAACGCATTTAAGACTATCGCACAGGAATTACATGACAATATCGGGCAGATGTTGTCGGTAACAAAGCTCTCGCTGTCATTATTACCCATAGACAAGGAGCACCCTTCATTCGAACCTTTGCAGAGTTCGAGGGACATACTTAATAAGGCTATTATTGATCTTTCAAATCTGACCAAGGGGTTGCATACCGACAGGATAGCACAGGTAGGTCTTGCCGAGTCGATCAGGTATGAGCTAGTGGCTTTAAAAAATGCGGGTATATTGCAGGCTCAGTTTCGGAAAGAGGGAGAGGAAGTGGCATTTAATGAGCAGGTTTCCGTTTTCCTGTTCCGGATTTTCCAGGAAGCCCTGAATAATATTCTAAAACACGCGAAGGCTACGAGGATCTCAGTCAGGCTGGAATACCTGGATAACCTGTTTACCATGGAAATGGAAGATGATGGGGTGGGATTTAATGTGGCGGAGAAAAAGCAATCAACCACTTCTTACAGTGGGGTAGGTTTAAAAAGTATGTACAACCGTGCTAAGCTGATTGGCGCTGATCTGACGATGAAAAGTGAGCCTGGTAATGGTACTACGATCATGATCGAACTTCCTTTATAAAGGAGCTAATTTTTATGGCGAAAGCAAGTAAGAATATACAGGTGGCAATAGCCGATGATCACAGTTTGCTGAGAAGTGCACTGGCCCGGCTTATTAATACATTTGAGGGATATAGTGTTTTGTTTGAAGCCAACAATGGCAGGGAGCTTTGCGAAAAGATCGCGAAGAATGTGCTGCCTGATATTGTAATGCTCGATATCAATATGCCCGAAATGGATGGTTTTGAAACAACACAGTGGCTTCACAAAAGATATCCCCAGATCAAAGTGCTTACCTTGTCTATGCTGAGTGACGAGCGAAGTATAATCAAGATCTTCCGGCTTGGTGCTAAAGGGTATTTACTGAAAAATGCCGAGCCAGCGGAACTCAAAGAAGCCCTTGATGCGCTCATGAATAAAAATGTCTACCTGTCAGAGTACGTTTCAGGTGCGCTTGTCAGCGGCCTTCACAATGATGTCGCGGTGGAAAATAAGGAAGTCGTGCTGAATGAAAAGGAACGGGAGTTTTTGCGTTGGGTTTGCACCGAACTTTCGTATAAGGATATTGCAGAGAAAATGAATGTGAGCCCAAGAACGGTCGACGATTACAGGCAGACTCTATTTAATAAACTTAAAGTGCACAGCCGCGTTGGGCTGGTCATGTATTCGATAAAAAACCGTATCGTAGAGATTTAATTTCCTGTCAGCTGCTTATTAAGAAAAGCCACCTGCCCGCAATGGTAAATATTATGCTGAATAAGCCCATTTAGAAGGAAGCGAAAATTGTAATCGCGGTAGTCTACTTTTTCATCCAGGAAACTATCATCTTTTGTTTTTAGGATCGCGACAATTTGCTGGTTCGTTGCAATAAATGCCGCCAGGGCCTCATCCCAGTCATGAACCATAGGGTCTATCTCACGCCAGTCAAGTTTTTCGAAAGCTTTCATGTCATTGACCTGGTCTCGTTCAATGCGTTTCAGTGTAAACTCGGTCCAGGTTAGCATATGGTAAAGCAGTTCGATCAGCGAATGTGAACCCGAAGGTTTCTCATACGCGTAAGAAGTTTCTACTTCCCTGAGCAGTTCGTATACCGATCTACCAAACCAGGGCTCGCCATCCAAGGTTGTTTCAAGGTTCTGGATGACTGATTGCAGTTCTTTATTCATGGATGCAGGCAATTACAATTTTATAGAATGGCGCGACTGGAAATTTGGGATTCCTTACGCTTCTTGCTCCAAAAACTATTTGCTAAGATACATGCTCCTGTCCTTATACAACTGCCGGAAATAAGGATCCCTCAGATCTTTGATAAAGCGGATCGCCTCACCGGTTGATTTCATCTCCGGTCCCAGTTCTTTATTAACGCCCGGGAATTTATTAAAGCTGAACACCGGCTCTTTTATAGCAAATCCGTCAAGTTTTTTCTCAAACCTGAAATCTTTTAGTTTGTTGGTACCCATCATTATTTTGGTGGCAATGTTCAGGTAGGGTATCTGGTATGCTTTAGCAATAAAAGGTGTGGTACGTGAGGCCCTTGGGTTGGCTTCAATCACGAACACTTTACCATCTTTGATCGCATACTGAATATTGATCAGCCCGCGAATATTAAGTTTACGGGCAATTTTTTCGGCGTAATGCTCCATGGTCGTCACTACCAGTGGAGTCAGATTGAAAGCGGGTAAGACGGCGTTGCTGTCGCCACTATGTATACCTGCCGGTTCGATATGTTCCATCACGCCCATGACATGAAAATTTTCTCCATCGAAGATGGCATCGATCTCAGCTTCCTGGCAACGATCGAGGAAGTGGTCAATCAGAATTTTATTACCGGGTATATGTTTCAGCAGGCTAACTACAGCTTTCTCTACTTCATCGTCATTAATCACGATCCTCATTCTTTGTCCTCCTAATACATATGAAGGGCGTACTAATACGGGATAACCTACTTTATTGGCTACCGATACCGCTTCATCCACATCATAGGCTGTACCGTAGTCAGGGTAAGGGATTTCCAACTCTTTCAGCATATCAGAAAACCGTCCCCTGTCTTCCGCGATATCCATGCTGTCGTAGGATGTACCAATGATCTTTATACCTTTTTCATGCAGGCGTTCGGCCAGTTTCAAAGCTGTCTGGCCGCCCAGTTGCACAATCACACCCTCGGGTTTTTCGTATTCAATAATTTCCCACAGGTGTTCCCAATAAACGGGTTCGAAATAAAGCTTATCAGCCATGTCGAAATCGGTGCTCACTGTTTCGGGGTTACAATTCACCATGATGGCTTCGTAGCCTGCTTCCTTGATGGCCAGCAGTCCGTGCACACAACAGTAATCGAATTCTATACCCTGACCAATTCGGTTGGGTCCGCTACCCAGAACAATTATTTTTTTCTTATCGGTGATCCTGGATTCATTTGAGACAAGCGATCCACCGTCGAACTCAGGGTGGGGGGGTACTTCAAAAGTCGAATAGAAATAAGGAGTCTTGGCTTCAAACTCTGCGGAGCAGGTGTCCACCATTTTGAAAACCCTGGTTATACCGGCCGACTTACGTAATTCGTATACTTCATCTTCGGTACCATCATTCATAATACGGCAAAGCTGTTCATCGCTAAAGCCCATTGTTTTGGCTTCGCGAAGCAGTTCCGCGGGTATGGTAGCCATTTTAAACTTCGCGATCTCTTTTTCAAGATTCACGATCTTCTGGATCTCATAGATAAACCAGCGGTCGATACCGTTTGTAGCTTTTGATATTGTACCTACTGAAATGCCAGCCATCAACGCATCTTTGATACGGAAGAGGCGATCCCATTTTGGGGTCTTAATATATTCGAGTATCTCTTCAGCATGCATCAGGCTTTTACCATAATAACCAAGGCCCACCGCATTATTCTCGAGACTTTGACAGGCCTTTTGGATAGCTTCCGTAAAGCTTCTGCCGATGGCCATCACTTCACCCACACTTTTCATCTGGAGACCCAGCGTATCGTTGGCGCCTTTGAATTTATCAAAATTCCAGCGTGGCACTTTTACGATCACATAGTCCAGTGCCGGTTCAAAATATGCTGAAGTTGTTTTTGTAATCTGGTTTTCCAGTTCGTCGAGGTTGTATCCAATAGCCAGTTTCGCGGCTATCTTGGCGATCGGGTAACCGGTTGCTTTGGAAGCGAGGGCAGACGAACGGCTAACGCGTGGATTTATTTCGATAGCGATGATTTCTTCCGTATCGGGATTGAGGGCAAACTGGACATTACATCCACCTGCGAAATTACCCAGGTCGCGCATCATGCGGATAGCAGTGTTGCGCATCAATTGCATGGCAGTATCACTCAGTGTCATTGCCGGAGCCACGGTAATTGAGTCGCCCGTATGAACACCCATTGGGTCAAAGTTCTCAACCGTACAGATGATACAAACATTATTAGCGCTATCTCGAAGTAACTCGAGTTCAAACTCTTTCCATCCCAGTACCGCTTTCTCTACCAATACTTCATGAATCGGAGAGGCCTGCAAGCCACGGTTGAGGGCTTCGTCGAGTTCGGTCTTGTCATGCACAAAACCACCACCTGTACCACCCAATGTAAAAGAAGGGCGAATTACAAGGGGGAAACCGATCTCCTGTGCAAATTCTTTTCCTTCCAGGAAGGAGTTGGCTGTTTTTGCGGTTGCTACGGGAACGCCGAGTTCAATCATCCATTGCCTGAATTTTTCCCGGTCCTCCGCCTTGTCGATAGCTTTTATATCAACACCGATCAGTCTTACGTTATATTTTTCCCAGAGGCCAAGATCTTCAGCTTCTTTGCAAAGGTTGAGGGCAGTTTGTCCGCCCATAGTTGGCAAAACCGCGTCAATCTGGTTTTCCTCGAGTATCTGTTCGATACTTTCCACGGTCAGGGGCAACAGGTAAACCTTATCGGCCATCATCGGGTCGGTCATGATGGTGGCGGGGTTACTGTTGATGAGGAAGACTTTAATACCTTCCTCGCGAAGACTGCGGGCAGCCTGGGTTCCTGAATAGTCAAATTCACAGGCTTGTCCAATAATAATAGGCCCTGAACCGATGATCAGGACCGAGCTAATTGAAGTATCTTTTGGCATTTTCTTTATACAGGAGGCAGTGACCCGGATTCACCCGGAGCCAGCCAGTCCCGTCCGAAGGCGGGGTTTTGAAGCGGTTAAATCACGATTCGTTTCGGGACGCAAAACTAAGGGAATCCAGCCGGTTTGAAGTAGCTATTGGTAAAAATTTAGTTGCAGGGATTGTTAACATTTTGGGAGGTTCAATGTGTGAAGCCTCATCGGGGGAAGCAATCTGACCAGGGCTAAAATTCTATCGTCTCTTCCACACTAAAACGTAAACCTTACAACTGTTAGCGATAAGTCAAATTAGTAGCGCAATTTAGCTATGATAGGTGAGTTCTTCAATTTCGTCGAGAAGGACGCCGTTATGCTCACGTTGGTTGGGACGAGGTTGATCCCGGCGCTCTTCATGTTTAAATTTCATCTTGCTCACCCATTTGTTGCGCACTTCCTGTCCTTTGATTATGCCGATAAACAATCCGGCAATCATTATCATGCTAAATATTAAAGTGTATAAAATCCGATTCATGTGCTGCAACTTTTAGGGGTAAACTCTTTCGCCGATTATTCTAACAAATTCGTGCCAGAAATCTAATAACTATAAAAAATAACATGAACGGCTGGATAAAGTTCCGGATGGGTATTACAAATTCGTTAACCAATCGCTAAAACGCAGGTATTACTGAACCAGAGAGATTTCATTTTTTCTTTTACGGCCGGTCAACAGCTTTATTATCACTGGCAGTGTTGTGATAATGACAATACCAATAATGATCTTTTCGAGATTTCCCTGTACCCACTTATTTTCACCCAGAAGGAACCCTGCTGTAACAATACTCCCGGTCCACAAAAAGCTACCGAAAATATTGAAGAAAGCGAAACGGCTGGAGTTCATTTTTACCAGTCCGGCTACGATAGGCGCAAAAGTGCGAACGATAGGGAGGAAGCGGGCCAATATAATAGCCATTCCTCCCTTCTTATCATAAAAATCTTTAGCCTGCAACAGGTATTTTTTCTTGAACAGCCAGGAGTCTTTCCGGTGCAATAAAAATCCGTCGGATTTTTTACCCAGCCAGTATCCGACAAAATTGCCAAGAGTGCCGGCCGTAGTGATCAGCAAAACCCAGTAGAGGAGATTAGCAAATGGTTCGCTAAACGGAGACAGCGTATTGGCTATAACCATACCGGCTATGAAGAGGAGTGAGTCACCTGGAAGGAAAAAGCCAAAGGGGAATCCCGTTTCGATAAAAACGATTAAAACGACGATGTACAAACCTCCGTGTAGCATGATCCATTCGGGGTTTGTAAGATTAGAGAAAAAATCAATTAATGCTTGCATAAAAAATGAGGAATAATCTGGATGATAAGATTTGTTTATAGGTGGTACCCGGGGGAATTTTAGTCAAAATCGAACAGGTCGCCGAGAAATGATTTCTTTTTATAAGGTTTTCGATAGCCGTGCTGATTTGCAGGATATTTTTCACGGTGAGTCTGATGACCCGCGTTAGCATCATTTGGATTGAAAGCCGGACTGCCGTCGGTTTTTTGTGCGGCATAGTCCAGCATTTTATCCAGTTCGCCTTTGTCGAGCCATACGCCACGACAGGAAGGACAGTAATCAATTTCTATATTGTTTCTTTCAGTCATTAATAGTGTCTCGTTACAGTTTGGACATTTCATATTTGTAAGTTGTGATGATTGTTTAAAAAATCTGGCAGACAGGCGCCTGTCGGGAACATATTGTTTACCTGGGGAAATTGCCTCAGGTTGGTCGGCTTATATTGTCGGGTCTTAAAATAACTGATACAGGAAGAGTAGCCTGTAATATTCCGGCCGGTAGGGGAAACTGGCGGAATGGGATCTTTGAGGGAGTTTATCGCTGATAGCTAAATTTGGCACAGGGCTGCCAAAAATCTCATTGTTTATAAAGCGATGCGCTTTCTTTTTCCTCGCAGTATATTGATGTAGAAATTGTTCTTCAGCGTTTTTGAGCTGATGGGTCTCTTTGTTTTCTGAACTTTCTTTTGAGGTTAGATAACCGGCCGGTTCTTCTTTGTCGCCTGAAGAACCATGAACTACCGGTGCGGCTACGAGCAGGCTGTTCAGCAAAAGAAAGAGGATAACTTTCGCAGACCGGGAACTCATATTAGCCTTCAAAGACATGTACTGGAGGATAAAATTTTGAGTGGCAAAAATATTAGAAAAATGGCGGATGAAATGTTATTATTTTAATAATTGAAACTGCCTGAGACAGGGTCGGCCGCTAACTACACGAATCACACGAAATAACCACTGATATCACAGATTGGCACAGGAGGGAAGGAGCCAATATAAGAAAATGGTTTTTGAACCTACAAGGGAACTTCGGAGTCTGAATGTGACCAAATGCGTGATATCAGTGAATCTGTCGCCAGAAAACGAGAAATGGTTTTTGAGCATACAAGTGAACTTTGAAACCTGAGTATGACCCTATCCGTGTAATCTCTGGCAGCCTTTTCCGGAATCAGTTTTTATTTTAACATTATTCACGGGATTCAAAGGCTGTGCTGGCTATTTTTGCAGCATGCAGCGTTTTTATGTATTACTGGTAGTTGTTTTATTCAGTTCAATCTCCGTACAGGCTCAATCAGGAAGTAAATCTTATCTAAAAGGCTATTTCAGGTGGCCACTGGATCTGCGCCCTGAAATTGTTGCGAATCTGGGTGAGCTTAGAAGCAATCACTGGCATATGGGTCTTGATATCAGGACGGCGCAACGCGTCAACCAACGGGTGTATGCGGCCGCGGCGGGCTATATTTCAAAGATCAGGATCGAGCCGTTTGGTTTTGGCCGTGTGATTTATATCAATCATCCTAATGGACTCACCACACTCTATGCGCACCTGAATGATTTTTTCCCTGCATTGGAGAAATATGTCGAAGACCAGCAATACAAGCAAGAGACCTGGGCTATCGAACTGGTGTTCACACCGCAGCAGTTTCCTGTGAGTAAGGGTAGTTTTATTGCATTCAGCGGAACTACGGGCGGGTCACAGGGGCCTCATGTGCATTTTGAGATAAGGGATACAAAAACCGACAAATGCCTGAACCCGCTATTGTTTGGTATGCCGCTACAGGACAATGTACCACCTACCATCGTAAAATTGGCGATGTATAACAGGGGGATGAGTATCTATGAACAGAGACCCCAACTATTCAATGTAAAAAAGACTGGAAATTCCTACATACTCGCCGGCAGTCCGCTCATAAAAACAGGATTTAATAAGATCAGCTTTGCTATACAGGCATATGACAGGATCAGCGGTTCCAACAACCAGGATGGCATCTTCTCGGCAAAGCTTTTCATTGATGGCAATCCTATAGCAGGCTTTGAGATTGATAGTATCAGCTATGCGGAAACCGGTTATATGAACGCACATATCGATTATTCGTTCAAACATCATGGAGGTGCATACCTGCAGCATCTTTCCCGTTTGCCTGGTGACCGCGGTCCCGTGTACCTCCCATATGGTGAGGGCACCATTCAACTGGATGATACCACGATACATGATGCAAAGGTGGAGATCAGGGACGCATATGGAAATTCGACAATATTAAATTTTTCTATACAATTCAGCAGCCTAACATCAGGCGATATTAGCCATCCCGAACATCTGCATTTTACACCTGGTATTGTAAGTATCCTTGAGAAACCTGGGTTCGAAGCCTATTTAGCTGAGCACAATTTATACGATACTATTCCCGCACTCTATTATACCATTCAAAAAAATACTTCTGGCGCCTTGTCGGCGCAACACTCCCTGAATGATCCGGCCATACCGGTGCATGGCAATTTTACCGTCAAGGTTAAACCCAATGAAGAATTACCCGGTAAATGGTACGATAAAGTGATTTTGCAACGGGAATTTGGTGGAAGGAAAACGATCCGCAAAGCAAGATATGAGAATGGTTTCCTGGTTGCAGACTTTGGTGACTTCGGTAATTTCCAGGCATTCCTTGATCTTGAACCTCCAGCAATCAGTGGTCTCGGAAATGCCGACACCTTAAATCTAAGCGGTGCTTCCAGTATTGTACTTCAACCTACTGATAATTTTGGTATCCGTAGTTTCAGGGCTGAGCTAAATGGCGACTGGCTTCGTTTTACAAATGATAAGGGGAGATTGTATGTCTACAAATTCGATGAAAGGTGTCCATATGGTGTACATGAATTGAAAGTAACAGTGGTAGACCTGGCAGGCAACACAACGACACGCAGCTGGTGGTTTAAAAGAGCGGCTTATACTCCCCCGAAGAAAAAGCCGGTCAAACGGACCAGTACCAGGAAAAGCCCTGCTAAAAAGCGTAAATAATTTCAAATCTTAGTATGGTAGTATTAAAGGAAGGTGACAGAGCACCGGAATTTAGCGGAATAAACCAGGAGGGTAAAGCGATCTCCCTTTCGGATTATAAAGGCAGAAAAGTTGTTTTGTATTTCTATTCGGAAGCGGGCTCACCAACCTGTACGATCGAATCCTGCAATCTGCGCGACAATTATGATCTTCTGAAAAAATATGGATATGAAGTGATCGGTGTGAGTCCGGATGATGAGCGAACTCAAAATAAATTTGCATCAAAATATAAGTTGCCATTCCCCCTGGTAGCGGATACCTCACATGTTATATTGGAAAACTATGGTGTCTGGGACCAAAAGAAATTATTTGGAAGGGAATACATGGGTGTGCTTCGCACAACATTTGTGATAGATGAAAAAGGGATAATAAGAAAGATATTCCATAAGCCCAGGAACAAAGCACATGCAGAGGAGATTCTGGAGGCAATGGGGTAGTCATACCGGCATTTTAGAGGCAACCTGGTATTAGATTTTCCCGTTTATTCGGAAAATTGAGCTTATGCATAAAATTGCCGTACTGTTATTCTTGTTGAGCTCGTTGAGTGTCTCGTCGCAGGATTCGATTAGTACCTCTTCAGTTTCATCGCCTCAACCTGACTATATCTGGATTTTTTCATCTCCACGGCTGATAAATGCCAACACGGTAGAATTAGTACCTAGGGGTATACTTGAGTTTAAAGTCACGCATAATTTTGGTGACATCGCAGGTGACCAGGGTGGTATAAAAAATTTCTTCGGGCTGGACGGTGCTACTGATATTCGCATCGGGTTTCAATATGGATTGAGTAATAAAGTGAATCTCATCGCTGCAAGAGCAAAGGGTATGAACCTTGTTCGCCAGCTTTATGAGCTAGGCATCAAATATCGCTTCTTACAACAAGCCAATGGTAGTGGTCATCCAATTTCGGCGGCATTATTTGCAAATGCAGTCGTATCCACTGTAACGGCCAATGCAAACCCTGACCGGGAGAATTCATTCGATAACTTTTCTGACAGGCTGAGCCAGACGGTTCAGTTAATGGTTGGCCGCAAATTCGGAAACATCAGTATTCAGGTAAATCCGACACTTGTTCACACGAATTATGTGGTGCCGGGAGATGAGAAAACCCTGTTCGCTCTTGGTGGCGCATTGCGTATACCTGTAAAAGGCAGGTTTAGCCTGCTGGCAGACTATTTCCATACATTTCGTAGTCAAAGCAGTATTGATATGTTTAAGCTGCAGGATATCAGGTTTTATGATGCTTTGGGTGTGGGGGTTGAGTTTTTAACAGAGGGGCATGTTTTCCATCTGAATTTTACCAATGCAACCGAGATCCTCGAAAATCGTTTTATACCCCGTACCGTAACATCATGGGGCAAGGGTCAATACCGCTGGGGATTTACTGTTTCGAGAGATTTTGATATGATCAGGAAGAAAAGAAATCGAAAATAGCTTTCACAGCATGAACAGTTGGTTTAAAAAGGGTTCTTGAGAATACAGGAACCCTTTCTTTGTGAATTGGACATTGATGGCCGGATTAAAAACT
>JAEYVW010000487.1 GCA_023429365.1 Bacteroidota bacterium | reverse complement strand
TTTTACAAATTATCCTGAGCAAAGGGGAGATTGTCAATGAATCGTTAGAAGGCAAGCTGCAAGCTTATTCAACCCTGAGTAAGTATACTGTACTTTTTTGCTCTAATTGACGCCGCAAATGTACCACATTTACACGAGGGTACCAAGCGTTTGATGCCTTATTAAACACTGTTTATAACAGCTTTAACAATTGGCTTGAAGGTTACAACCTTGAAAAAATCAAAGGCCTGTTGTTCCAGCGCCTGCCAGCGGTGTACATGGTTCTCCGGGCATGCCAAAGGTCTGCGATACCGTAAGTCGGTTTCTTTTCGGCAAACTGAATTTCAGTTGCTACTGTTTCTTTTACCTGGATGCAAAGTTTTTCCAGTTCTTTTTTTTCAATCTGCACCAGGGGGCTTACAACACTTTTCATAATTCTAATTTTAAGGTTTAATGTTTTGACGCTGCAAAGGTATTCCAGGTTACAACCAAAGTAATGGCAGGACTGTATGAATTGCCGGTTTTGTTTACTGAACGGTGTTTTTCTGACAAAGTGGAACAGGTGGCAGGATCGGGCTTTTTCGACTTCCGGCCTTTCGGCGATAAAGTCAATTTAACTCTGACAAAACCTTAGTAAATTTCCAGGAATCCGTATTCAGAAGATGCTGACAGAGCGGCTATTTCCTCTTTATGACGTAGCAATAATTCCCCGATGAAACTGCTGCTTTGATTTCCTGTTCTTAACAAAACAACCTTTGGCGGAAAGCCTTTTACATTGGCAAGATTTAGAAAATCATCGTCGTTGGTGACGATAATAAAATTATTCCTGGAAGCATACGCCCATATTTCATTGTCTTTTGCAGGAATTGTTAATCCGCTACTATCAACATGCAGGCAATCTTCAAAATGTATTTTAAGGATGACAACCAACCGCCAGGATATATTGGCATCCAGCAATAGTTTCATGCTTAGGCGGCAATAATTTTAATCATAGACTCCCGGTTGGCTGCAAACGCAAGCGTTGCCAGGATATGCTCTTCTTTCAGCGAAGGATAATCTTCCAGTATCCGTGCGTATGTCATTCCAGAGGCTAACCACTGCAAAATATCTGAAACAGCTATCCTTGTGCCTTTGATGCAAGGCTTTCCAAACCTGATCTCGGGGTCAATTGAAATGTAGGAAGAAAACTCTTTCATATTATAAAGTTAGTGATATATTTTTCCAGTACGCAGTTTTGAAGGAATCGAGCAACTCCACCTACTGTTCGCTGATATGAAGACGGTAAATGGTTGTCATAGGATAAAATTACAATTTTTATTTCATTGCTTAAAAAGCCCTCACATCACTGCAAGGGCTTTCCTATCTATCAAATATTATCAATTCAAAAAA
Organism: Bacteroidota bacterium; assembly: GCA_023429365.1. Taxonomy (GTDB): domain Bacteria; phylum Bacteroidota; class Bacteroidia; order Chitinophagales; family Chitinophagaceae; genus Terrimonas_B. Next base: position 2,830 of record JAEYVW010000487.1, on the reverse strand, counting down.
CGCGGCTCAGATTACTTAACTTCTTCGTAAGGCACATCCGTAACATTGTCATCAGCCTTTGAACCTCCGGCATTAGTACCCGGTTGTTCAGGTCCAGCCTGTTCACTACCCGCCTGTTGCTGGGTTGCGTTATACATATCCTGGCTGGCTGCGGTCCATGCGGTATTCAGTTCTGCTGTGGCAGCATCGATACCCGCGATGTCCTGTGCTTTATGAGCAGTTTTAAGCTTTTCAGCACCGGCCTCGATAGCTGATTTTTTATCAGCCGGGATCTTATCGCCATATTCCTTCAGTTGTTTTTCTGTCTGGAATATCAGGCTGTCGGCTGCATTGAGCTTGTCGATCTTTTCACGTTCAGCTTTATCAGTCGCCTCGTTTGCTTTTGCTTCCGCCTTCATTTTTTCTACCTCTTCTTTGCTCAGGCCGGAACCGGCTTCGATATGAATTTTCTGTTCTTTACCGGTACCTTTATCCTTCGCTGTTACATGCAGGATTCCGTTAGCATCGATATCGAAGATAACTTCGATCTGGGGCACACCCCTTGGTGCTGGTGGTATACCATCGAGGTTAAAAATACCAAGGCTCTTATTGTCTTTGGCCATCGAACGCTCACCCTGTAATACGTGGATTTGCACGCCGGGCTGATTGTCGCTTGCAGTTGAGAATACTTCCGATTTCTTTGTAGGGATCGTGGTATTGGCAGGGATCAGGGTTGTCATTACGCTACCCATGGTTTCGATACCAAGTGAGAGCGGTGTTACGTCGAGAAGTAATACGTCTTTTACTTCACCGGTCAGCACAGCTCCCTGTATGGCGGCACCTACAGCCACAACTTCATCGGGGTTCACGCCCTTATTAGGTTTTTTACCAAAGAACTTCTCTACGATCTCCTGTACTTTAGGGATACGGGTACTACCTCCCACCAGTATCACTTCGTCGATTTCCGAGGTGTTCATGCCCGCGTCTTTCAAGGCCGCTTCGCATGGTCTCAGGCAACGGCTGAACAGGTTATCGGCCAATTGTTCAAACTTTGCACGGGTGAGCTTCTTTACGAGGTGCTTGGGCACACCGTCCACCGCTGTGATATAGGGAAGGTTGATTTCCGTTTCAGAAGAAGAAGACAATTCCACTTTTGCTTTTTCAGATGATTCTTTCAAACGCTGCAATGCCATAGGATCTTTACGCAGGTCGATGCCTTCATCTTTTTTGAATTCATCAGCCAGCCAGTCCATGATCACTTTGTCGAAATCATCACCACCCAGGTGGGTATCACCATTGGTGCTCTTTACTTCAAACACACCATCACCCAGTTCAAGGATGGAAATATCGAATGTACCACCACCCAGGTCAAAAACAGCGATCTTATGATCTTTACCACCTTTGTCTAGGCCATATGCCAGCGCGGCCGCAGTAGGCTCGTTGACAATACGACGAACGGTAAGACCAGCAATTTCACCCGCCTCCTTGGTAGCCTGGCGCTGGGCATCATTAAAATAAGCCGGAACGGTGATCACCGCTTCTGTCACCTCCTGTCCCAGGTAGTCCTCAGCTGTTTTCTTCATTTTCTGAAGTACCATCGCCGAAATCTCCTGCGGTGTATACAGGCGGCCATCTATGTCAATTCGTACGGTATTATTGTCACCTTTTGCTACCTTATAACTCCAGTGACTTATCTCTTCGGTCACTTCATCAAAACGACGGCCCATAAAACGCTTTACCGAAGTAATCGTGTTATGCGGGTTTGTGATCGCCTGACGCTTTGCCGGGTCACCCACTTTACGCTCGCCGTTCTTTAAAAAAGCCACTACAGACGGGGTCGTACGACGACCCTCATCGTTGGCGATTACTACCGGTTCATTACCTTCCATTACTGAAACGCAACTGTTGGTAGTTCCCAGGTCAATTCCAATTATCTTTCCCATAGTATATAATTATCCTTTTTATAGTTGTTTACAAGTAGTCAATCATTGTGCCGTGGCGGGTAAATGTGCAAAAATGTCAGTCTGAAATTCAGCAAGTGTAAGTTGGTTGAGAAACAAGGCAATATCCTATCTTCAGGTATTCAAAAACCTATCTAATGGAGTGGCTCTGGATCTCGATCGGTGTCATATTAATTATTCTGGCGATACTCGGCAGTATTTTACCCCTGCTGCCTGGTCCGCCCATCGCTTATGTCGGATTGCTGATCCAGCAATTCCGGGAACCGGAACCTTATACGACGAAGTTTCTCTGGATATGGGCAGGTATCGTGGTTGTTTCCCTGGTCCTGGATTACCTGATTCCAATCTGGGGTACCAAAAAATTCGGAGGTACTAAATACGGCGTCTGGGGTTGTACGATAGGTTTTCTGCTTGCTTTCTGGATGGGACCCTGGGGTATGATCCTGGGGCCTTTTATCGGCGCCTTCGTCGGGGAAATGATTGCCAGACAGGACTCCCGGAAGTCATTCCGTGCCGCCCTCGGTTCCTTTGTGGGCTTTCTGATGGGCTCATTCCTGAAACTGGTAATCTGTTTTATGATGCTTTACTACGTGATTGCGAGCATATAACAGGCATTCTGGCAGGTATAGGGTCATCAAACTTCTTTACTTATTTTTACCGTATCAACTAATATCTATGAAAAAGGGTGGCAATGTTATATGCTTTCTCGTGCTTTTGTTTATTGTATCCTGTTCGCACAGGATCAACCCTGAGCGACCCATTCTGGCAGATACCCCGTTCAAATTGGATTCCCTCCCCGACTCTGAAATTAATATCCCGATACAGATCAGCCTCAAGCCGGTGTACACCATGGCAGAGAGCCAGGTGGACACTTTATTTACCTCACCGGG
>JAEYVW010000483.1 GCA_023429365.1 Bacteroidota bacterium | reverse complement strand
ATCTTGCACAGGCAATTCAGGTAAATGATTTGAATTTGGTTGACATGTCGGGTCTTCCCGATGAGCATGTAAGGTTCGCGTTGAAGCGTATCAAAGGTATTGGTGACTGGACCGCTGATATATACTTGATTTTTGCCTTACAGAGAACAGATGTATTTCCCACCGGTGATCTTGCCATGGTCAATGCTTTTAAAGAGGTAAAAAAAATAGATAATAATGTAACAAAGGATGAGTTGAACAATTTGTCGGAGATTTGGTCACCACATCGCAGCATTGCTACAATGCTTTTGTGGCATTATTATATTAAGAAGCGGGGAATAATAATATAACCCTTAGACAGTAATAAGGGTTTATACCATTTTACCTTATGCAGTTTTATAAGCATATAGATTTTTGTTTGTTGATGCCCTGCTACAACAATCTGAAGGGTCTGTGCATCTCTCTCGAGTCAGTGGAGTATTCAGGTGGCCATTACCTTATTGTTATTGTCGATGATGGTAGTAGTGAGCCATTACAAACAGAAAAAATTAATAAATCTTTAAGTAGGGAAAAACCCTTAGTGATTTTAACAAACAAAAATAATCTTGGCATCACTGCTTCATTAAATAATGGATTGTCCTGGATCGAAGAGAATACTGATGCAGAATTTATTGCAAGACTTGATTGTGGTGATACCTCTACAACTGACAGGTTTGACAAACAGGTCAGGTTTATGCGCACGAACCCGCAAATTGTACTCACCGGAACCTGGTGTTTATTTGAAAACAGGGAAACCGGAGAAAGATATTCATATAAAACTCCATTGATACATAGTAACATTATCAGGTCGATGCATTTCAGAAATGTGTTTATTCACCCCACGGTGATGTTTCGAAAGGAGATGTTAAAAATAATAGGTTATTACCCACTGCAATTTGACTATGCAGAAGACTACGCGTTCTTCTGGAACATGATTAACAAAGGAGAAACAGCTATCATCGACGAATTTTTGGTCACCACCGAAATCAGCAAAACAGGGCTGTCATATAAAAATAGGGGTAAACAATTAGTCGCAAGAGCCCGGGTGACTCGAGTCTTTGGCAAGAGTATTGTATTAGAAATCGTTGCATATATGAGACTTTTACTGTTGTTTATTCTTCCTAAACAGATAATTTTGCGACTCAAGAAATGGAAGAGATAGGCAAGTGCAACGTTTTGCCTTCCTCTATTGTCAATCGACTGCTGCCTACTATATTATGAGTTGGTTATTTGTTTAAGAAACCGAGAACCGAATTCACCACTGACATTGTTAATAAAAAACTAATGTGTCACCATAGTCTTACCGGATTGTGGTGACAAGTATCTATTTATGGTTATAATTCACATAGTTGAGCCTTTTGCTTCCGGTATCGCGGTCTTCGTAAAATCGCTTGCAGAGGCTATGCCTGATGATACCCATATCGTGGTGCACGGAGAACGGAAAGAAGAAATGACCGCGGAGGAAGTGAAGAAAAAATTCCCCAGGCAAAATGTTCGCTTTATACGTTGGGCAAGTGTGCAGCGGTCGATAAACCCTATTCGTGATTTCATAGCACTCACTGAACTTTATAAAATTTTGAAAAGATTAAAGGCGAGTAACCTGGCTGATGCCGTTCATCTTCACTCTTCGAAAAGCGGGTTGCTTGGACGTGTGGCCTGCCGTCTGGCTGGGATTTCAAATGTATTTTACACACCTAATGGCGCACCATTTCTTTCCACTCAGAACCGCATTACAAGATATTTCTACAAATGGATAGAAAAGTTGGGCAACCTCGTTGGTGGTAATGTTGTTTGCTGCTCGGTTTCTGAATTAAAAGAATACATGAAGCTGGGCATTAAAGCAAGTTATGTCAACAATGGCATCAGCATCAGCAATCAGAAAACGGTAATTGCAAAAAAAGCTGGTGACAAATTCAGGATTGTGACCAGCGGCCGGATTGAAAAGCAAAAGGATCCACTGTTGTTTAACGCGATCGCGTCCTATTTTCAGGATATGGATCAGATCGAATTTGTATGGATTGGTGACGGGCGTTATAAGGAATCCTTTACATCAAGCAATATTGTTGTAACAGGCTGGCTCGATAACCAGGACGTGCATCGCTATGTATCCACCTCTGATATTTATATCTCAACCTCTAAATACGAGGGATTGTCATTTGCTGTGCTTGAAGCCCTGGCTTTAAAGAAGCCGGTATTGCTCAGCAACTGCACCGGCAATACAGATATCGTGAAGAAAGGAATTAATGGTGATTTGTTTGATACGGCTCATGAAGCCATTATTAAGATCTTGCAGTATTATAATAATCGTGAAATGCTGGATGTCATGGGAAATTATTCAGAGGAAATATGCAGGGTTGAGTTTGATGTGAACCAGAATTATAAAATGTACCGCTCGCTTTACGCGGGATCAGGTCCAATACCAAGACAGACTGCTATGTGGAGCTTTGGCTAAAAATCACGTCTATGAAAAATTCAATGATATTCAAACCGGAGTCATTTACTGAAGGAGGCAAGATCGATGAATTGCAGCAGATGCTGGAGTCGATAGAAAATAAACTGGATGCTGAGATCCTTGCCAAACAAAACTCCATCGAAAGACAGGAACAGGAGATTCAACGCCTGCATCTTTTGATCGAGGGAAAGGATAAGATTATACTGGAAACCGGTGAAAAGCTGGCTGAGTGCCAGAATAGCAACAATGGTAACAGGCAACTGATCAATAAACTACTCAACGATATTGAAAGACTGAACCAGGATATCGACTGGTATAAACGCACATATGAGAAAAGAACTTTTGCGGGGATGATGAAGCAAAGGTTGTTCAATAGAAAGTAATCAGCCATTATTAACGAAATCAGTAAGCTTATTTTGAAATACAGTGAACTGATGCATACGATCCGTAGGAACTTGTTCACCATTAAAATGGAAACAGCCCCCATGACAGGCATTAATATATATGAAATACCGGCACTCATACAAATATCTCCACCGGCTGAAAATAACTCTGACAGTTATAAGGATGGTGTAAGCCGTGCTATGGAGTTTTTCAAGGCTGATATGTCTGTCAATAATACCCCGGCGCGTGCAGTAGCTTTTAAAGACCAGTATATCGAACCGCGTTGGGGTTTTGTGTTTGAAAGCCCGGAAAATTATATTCAGCAATCAGCCTACCTGAAACCGGAAACCTTATTACGCGATATTGCAAACCGGAATTTGGACGACGTCATAATCCTCCCGGAAGGGATCACATATTTTATGGCGTATAATCATGATTATGCGAATTACTATCACTGGACATTGCAATGTCTTCCCTCCCTTTGTCTTTATGCTGCTTTAAAAAATTTAAATAGTGAATTGAAGTTATTGCTTCCCTCAAACCTGCCAGGTTTCGCGAAGCAATATCTCGATATGCTGGATATTGACATGGACACTGATGTTCAATTACTGCCATTGCAGGACAGACTTTTCTTTGCAAAACAGTTACTCTATCCCTCATTTCTTGGCGGCGAATTTTCTTTCAATGCTTCACCGGTGATGTTGGATTACCTGGAATGCCTGTACAAAAGAAAATTGGGAAGTAATTCGCACGATGGTGAAATCGCGGGAAAGAAGAGAATACTTTATTGCGCCAGGCTCGACAGTTCAAACCGGCGAATCATAAATGAAAAGGAAGTGATCAGTTTCCTGGAGGAAAATTTTGAGGCGGAAATATTTGTGAGTACAGGGAAATCAGTCGCAGAGCAGGCAGAAAAATTTAACAGTGCCGACATACTTATTTCTCCACATGGAGCAGGTATGTCTAACCTGGTTTTTTGCAAACAGGGTACTACGATCATTGAAATAATGCCGGATAAGTATATCAATCCCTGCTTTGCCACACTGGCACTGGCTAAAGGATGTAACTACCACCCTTTTAGTTTTCCAACCAGAACTTTTGATGGACACCAGCACAACTACGAATGGGAAATAGATATTTCACAATTAAAAGATATCCTAAGTAAGAATATAGACTAATAAAAACCGAAAAAAGCCACCACACTATGTTTTCGAGAAAGTTACAAGCGACATTATTACCCAACAGCGCAATGATCATGAAGGAGTCGGACGGGCGACCGGTCTATCACTCTCATGATAATGATCCCTTCTTTCAGATCATTACTGAAGATAAGATCATAAAGGCCGGTTGGTATATTTTCAGTTATTCTATCCAACTCAATTCCGGCAGTATTGTTTTACCTAAGATCTACTATGATTTCGGGCATGGTTATTCCGAACAGCATCACTGGAAGTTATTTTATTCGGATTCCGAAATTTTCGGCCTGGTGAAAGTGCCCTGGTCCTGTTACAGACTGCGATTCGACGTTTCAGAAAAGAATATAGAATTTGAATCTGATAAATTTTCACTGAGGCGAGTTAGTAAACTGCATAGCCTCGTACACCTGATCTATATTTTAAAGAAACTGGGTATCAGCCGAAAGAAGTTTCTGAAGGAGTTGATAAGCCAGAAAACAAATTCCCAGAGAAAACAATTGATCCGATCTGTGTCGGATGGAAGTTATTTAAACCTGGATTATCACAAATGGTCGGAAAAGCCGGCTGTACAGCTTCCTGATGCCGAAGCATTGTATGACGCTGAGATGCGAACTTACAGTGTGATCAATCGGGAGAAGGTGACGGCACTTTCTATGGCGCGGCAACAGGTCCGTCAATGGAATACCGGGCATATCCCGGGCCGACCAACCGTGGATATCATTGTGCCCGTATACAATGGCCTGGAGTATGTACAAAAGCTGATACCACAGATCCTCCAGCGTAGCGATCTACCCTTTAACTTATTTATCATAGATGATTGCAGTCCCGATACGCGGGTATATGATTACCTCATACAGGTACAAAGGGAAAACAGCCAGGTGAGGGTTCTCCGAAATGAAGTGAATATCGGGTTCACACGGGCGGTTAACAGACTGATCGCCGGTTGTGAAAGCGAGATCATCGTTTTACTGAATAGCGATATAGAGGTTCCATCCAACTGGTTGTCGAGACTGATTCACCCGATGATGGTAGATCCGACCATCGGTACCATCACACCCATGTCAAACTGCGCAACGATCTGCAGCTTTCCCCGGATGGGCGACAATGAAATCCTTACCGGTCAGGATGTGGAGGGGATGAATACTGTTTTGACTCCACTGGAAACATTATACGAGGATATACCCACAGGAGTGGGCTTCTGCCTGGTCATCAATAAGAAAATGATCGAAAAGACTGGTTCGCTGAATGAAGAAGCATTTCCCCGCGGATATGGTGAAGAAGTGGATCTTTGTTTCCGAGGCAGAAAAAAAGGTTTTAGAAGCGTTTTGAATATGGGCCTGTACGTTTATCATAAACATGGCGCCAGTTTTACCAGTACAGAGAAGTTGCAATTGATGAGAGAAAACCAGCAGAAGCTGGAGCAGATACATACCGACTTCACCCCCGTCGTACAAAAATATTTCCGGGAGAATATTTTTATTGTATTCAAAGTTGTTTACCTGCTTAAGCTGGCAAAGAACGATGGAAGAAAACTTGTACTGTTCCTAGATCACGACCTCGGAGGAGGCACTAATACCTATTCAAAGAATTACCAGGAGGATTTTTCATCACCTGTATATATCAACGGGCATTA
>JAEYVW010000462.1 GCA_023429365.1 Bacteroidota bacterium | reverse complement strand
AGCCTTAGCTTTAGTTCCCTGTGTATGCTGATATCGGGGGTAATCACTACCCCGCCATCGCATTGATAAAATGATAAAATATCTTTTACTCTTTCTTCGCTCGTTTCTATGGCCCAAAGCCCATAGGACTCCGACATGATCATCAGTTCATCCTGGTAACCCAGTTTTTTATCCATCGCTTCCGCTTCTGGTGCTGGCAATTTTCCAGGGACAATCCTGTCGACAAGAGAATTGCAAAAAATATTTGACTCCTCCATCCATCGCCTGAATCCTTCTTCCAAATTATTTTGATCTGAAAGTTGCAGCAATATTGATTTGAGCGTATCAGCATTTTGAGGTATCAGCTCGGTAGGAACGATCACAAGTCCTGCCGCAGGCTCGCCGTTGAAATGCTTGTACCGTTCGTACAGGAATGCAAGCAATTTACCTGGGAAAGAGAGAGGTGGTGAATTATGGATATTATCTTCCACGAGTACAATGCCTACTTCGGTGGTGTTGGAAACGACGAGCCGGAGATCAGCAGATCTTGCTAGTTGCAGGACTTTATCCCAATCATTTTTGGCTGTCAGGACCCTGCTGATGGAGGCATTCAGTACCGTCTCAATTGTTTCGCGGCCATCGCTGATGCCCTGCAAATGGTGTGTGTACAAACCATCCTGCCGTGCAAAGGAATCCAGGTCACCACCATCCGTTGATTTCAGGACTACGATCCTTCCATTAAAGATTCCCTGCTTATTTGCTTTATCTATATAATAATCGGGCAAACCGCGCAATAATACACCTGTGCCAAACTGTAGTACTTTCTCTGGCAGCGAAAAATAGTCCGCTCGTGGCAGTTCCACCAGGCTTCTACTGATCAGGGGTAAGTTTTGGCGGTTTAAAAGCATTTGTTTGATTGTATAAATTGCTTTCGGGTTATTTTGTCTTTGCCCTGATCGATTTTACTTCAGCAGGAGTTACACCCGAAGCTTTATTACCAAAACTTTTACGGATATAGGTCAGCACATCTGCTATTTGCTGATCGGTAAGATAATCCAGGGGTGCCATATTATTGGTATATACCTTTCCATTGATCTCCTCGTCGGTATCCATTCCTTTCAGGATGACCTGTACCAGTTTTGTTTTGTCCCCCGTAACCCCCTTGGTTTTTATCAGGGGCGGATTGAGATCGGCCATTCCATTTCCATCTGCGGCATGACAACTCAGGCAATAAAGATTGTACACTTTCTTACCTCTTTCCATTACATCCTGGTCGGTCTGCCAGGAAACGATCAATGCCCAGCCCAGAAGCAGGCATGGAACCCATAAAAAAACTTTTCTCATTAAAATTGATTTTCTGCAGCAAATATTTTATTCAAAATCGGGTCAACCGGGCGTTCATGCTTAAGTTTGATCAGCAAACCCCAAACGATATTTTTTCAGGGCCCGGTTTTTGCGTCCTTTCAAAGATAATTAGTTACAGTTATAAAAGGTGCAGGTCGTGGTGCAAAATGCATTGTGCCGTCGTGGAGGATAGATTTATTCGTAAGACATATTTTTAATCAATCATAATATGAAAATAATACTAACACTCATTATTGTTTGCATGTTCAATTATGCAACTTCACAACCAAAGTTGCAGAAATTATGGGAAACCGATTCAGTTGTTGCAATACCCGAATCGGTTTTGGCGATCGATGGAAAACTTTATGTATCGCTGATCGATGGCGGACCCTGGGATGCTGATGGTAAAGGCGGCATAGCGCTGCTTGGTGCGGATGGGAGAAACTATAAAGCCGACTGGGTCACCGGTCTCAGTGCGCCGAAGGGTATGGGACAAAACGGTAACCGGCTGTATGTGGCCGATCTCTCAAATGTAGTGGTGATCGATATCGCCAAAGGCAAGGTCGAAAAAAAGATCGCCATTGAGGGAGCTACAGGGCTAAACGATATCACCATCGATAGCAAGGGCGTAGTCTATGTATCGGATTCAAGGAATGCAAAGATCTGGAAGATAGAAAATGATGCCGCCTCTTTGTTCCTGGAAGATATGAAAGGCGTTAACGGGCTCAAAGCCGTAGAGGACGGACTTGTCATCGCCTCTGGCAAATCACTGGTAAAAGCATCCGCGGACAAAAAGATCACACCGATAGCTGAATTACCCGAAGGTGGTGATGGTATTGAACCCATAGGCAACGGCGATTATCTTGTATCAGCCTGGCCGGGATATATATGGTATGTATATGCTGACGGGCGTGTGGTGTCGCTACTTGAAACACACCAGCAAAAGATCAATACCGCGGATATTGGTTATGATCCTGTCAAAAAAATTGTTTACGTACCGACGTTTTTTGCAAAAACCGTTGTTGCATATCAACTGAAATAAGGGATTAGTAATTAGGACCCGAGAGCTATCGGGTTGGGAATTAGGGGTGTCCTTTATTTGCTATCTGTTCTTTGGTGAGGCAGGGGTATAATATATCAAGGGGGTTAAGAACCACAGCGCCCACTGCGAACACGGCGAAGTTTATTGCCAATGAACCTCGAGTCCTGTTCTCCAAAGCAGATTTTTTAAGTTCGCAGCACATTTTCGCTGTGCCCTCCGTGTTCGCCGTGGTTTATAATCTCCAGAGTTCCCCGAACAATAATGATTACTAATCACTAATTCCCTCCACTTATCAAGAAATTTTAGTCAGCTAAATACCACTGCCATAGGGTTGTCAGTACCCCTTATTTTCTTTGTTTTATTAAACAAAAAAAACATTATGGAAAGTAGTACAACTCAGGCACAAAAAACAAAACCGGAAGTGATCAGTAAGGATGCATTATTGCATCACTGGCAGGGCCACCGCGGACTTACCCGCAGGGTAATCGAGGCATTTCCCGAAAAAGAATTATATGAATTTTCAATTGGCGGTATGCGTCCTTTCTCCGAACTGGCGATGGAAATGATCAATATGGCAGCACCTGGTGTGATGGGGCTGGCCACTAACGAATGGAGTAATTCATGGGCAGCATCTGAAAGGCAACTGCCAAAAACAAAAGCGGAATTACTTGCGCTTTGGGATGAAACCACAGAACAGATCGAGACCTATTGGCCACAGATCCCGGATCACCGTTACCAGGAAGTGGTGAATGCTTTTGGACAGTATGAGGGTCCGGGTCACTGGATATTATTTTATTTCATCGACAATGAAATCCATCACCGTGGGCAGGGTTATGTGTACCTGAGAGCCCTGGGTATTGAGCCACCTCCATTCTGGGATAGGAAATAATTCAAAATTGCGGAATCGTTCATGAGAATATAAAAGATACACGCTGCAATACAGCGTGTGTCTTTGTTTTCGTGCGCAGGTGTTCCCTGGTGATTATTACAAATGGCGAATTCAAGTGATTTTCTTAAGAGTACCCTTCGCATCCTTTATCATCACCACGGTGTCCGCATAATCCGGTATAAACCTTGGCGGAATTTCTGAGTTGATCTTAAAACCGCATTTTTCATAAGCACGGATCGCATTTTTATTTCTGGCTGAAGGTGCCAGGATAAATTGCGTGCAGTGAAGTTGAGTTGCGAGATAGTGGCACAGTGTTTCAATGGCATCGGAACCA
>JAEYVW010000437.1 GCA_023429365.1 Bacteroidota bacterium | reverse complement strand
CCTCAATTTTGATTGCGTTATACGCATCAAATATGAATATGGGAATCAGATACGTCCAGGAGATGTGAAAACGAATGCTTGTTAACGACATTTATTCTTCACACCCCGATTTTGATTATGTCATGCGATCAAATATTAATATGCATATCCCTTTACGTCCCGTAGGGACGTTTTATGGGTAGCTAAATAATGCCCCCTCGCGGCCACCCGTCCTGAAGGGACGGTTTATGCATTTAATCAATGAATTAACCAACCCCGTAATTTCCCGCCGGGTGTGGCTTCCAGCCATAAAATTTAAGTAACTTTCGAGTTCAATATTGCCTGTTTCATGAAAGGACGATTAGTTGCCTGTGTATGTCTTGTTGTTGCCACCGGGGTACTCCTGGTTTCCTGTTTTAATAATAACAGCAATGATCCCGCAGTACCCAAAACCATCAGCTACAATTTTCATATACGCCCCATACTTTCCGACAAATGTTTTAAATGCCATGGACCCGACGGTAGTCACCGCCAGGCCGGTCTCCAGCTCGACATTGCCGACAGTGCATATGCTCCACTAAAGGAAACACCGGGTGCATTTGCCATCGTGCCGGGCAAACCGGAAGAGTCAGAATTATTCAAAAGGATATCAACCGATGATACCGCTTATATCATGCCGACACCCGACTCTCACCTAGGTGCGCTTAGCGACTATGAAGTAAAGCTTTTCAAAAAATGGATCCAACAGGGTGGCAAATATGAATCTCACTGGGCATTTATCACACCGGAAAAATCAGAAGTTCCTGATGTAAAAAATAAGAGCTGGGTAAAAAACGAGATCGACCATTTTATCCTCGACAAACAAAATGAAAAAGGCCTTCAACCTAATGAAGAAGCCGACAAAGAGCGACTACTGAAAAGAGTTTGCCTGGATATTACCGGCCTGCCTCCATCCGTGGAAATGATGGACCGGTTCCTTGCCGATAAATCACCTGACGCCTATGAAAAAATGGTGGACGCTTTATTGAAAACACCACAATACGGTGAAAAGATGGCCGTGCACTGGCTGGATGTGGCCCGCTATGCCGACAGCTACGGTTACCAGGATGATAATATTCGAACCCAATGGCCCTGGCGCGACTGGGTGATCCATGCTTTTAATAAAAATATTCCTTACGATAAATTCCTGGTCTGGCAGATCGCCGGTGATATGTTGCCCGATGCCGACAAGGAAAAAATCCTCGCCACCGGTTTTTTCCGCAATCATAAATACACGGAGGAAGGTGGTGTGATCGACGAAGAGTACCGGGTGGAATATTTACTCGACAAAACAAAGACCTATAGCAAAGGATTGCTGGGCATCACTATGGAATGTGCCCAATGCCATGATCATAAGTACGATCCTTTTTCGCAGGAAGACTATTTTTCGCTGCTGGCATTCTTCAACAATACAAAAGAAGTGGGCTACGAAGGAGATGTAAGCGTATCGAAACCTGCTAAAAACCCGATCCTGGCTATCAGTTCGCAAGACCGGAAAGATATTTTGTCATTTATCAATTCCAAAGACACATCCGCTCTCACCGTTTCGGTGATGGGTGAACGTGACTCGTTGCGTAAAACATACCTGCTGATACGCGGCGCTTATGATCAGCCGGGAAAAGAAGTGAAACCTGAAGCGGTAAAAGCCGTGATGGAATTTGATACCACGAAGTATGATCGCAACCGCCTGGGACTGGCACAATGGACCGTCGATAAAAAGAATCCGCTAACAGCACGCGTATTTGTTAATCAAATATGGCAGGAGCTATTTGGACGTGGGCTCGTAAAAACCTCCGGTGATTTCGGCATGCAGGGCGAACTTCCTTCACACCCCGAACTGCTTGACTGGCTCGCAGTGGACTTTATGGAAAACGGATGGGATATCAAAAGACTGGTAAAACAACTGGTGATGAGTGCTACCTACCGCCAATCAGCCAAAGTATCTGAAGAGCAACTGAAGAAGGATCCCGAAAATATTTACCTCTCACGTTCGCCCAGGCAAAGACTGAAAGCCGAGTTTGTGCGTGACCTCTATCTCGCCAGCAGCGGGCTATTGATAAAAACGATTGGGGGACCGAGTGTGAAACCTTACCAGCCTAAGGGCATCTGGGAACTGGCATCTTCAGGTCGTGGTGTACTGGCTACTTATAAACAGGATCACGAGGATGCGTTGTACCGCCGCGGGCTTTATAATTTTATCAAACTCACTGTGCCGCCACCTAATATGATCATGTTCGATGCCAGCAACCGCGACCAGTGTGAAGTGAAAAGATTACAAACCAATACTCCGCTACAGGCTTTGATCATGATGAACGATCCGGCTGTGTTGGAAGCATCACGGGTATTGGCGCAAAACTTATTGGCTGAAAACAGTTCGGTAGATGACAAAATCATTACCGCATTCAGACGGATCATTTGCCGCAAACCATCGGAAAAGGAATTAAAGCTTCTGACAGAATATTACAAAGAACAATTGGATCAGTTTACACAAAAGAATCTGAATGCGACCGCGACCCTGAAAGTCGGGGAATACCCGTTGAATACAAAACTGGATATGAACCAGTCGGCTGCATTGATGAAAGTTGTGAATACGATTTATAATCTTGAAGAAGCTATTGTTAAATAATATAGAGGGTTTAGCCGGGGAGACGGTAAGGCGGTAAGGAGAGTGAATAATCCTCCCTTACTTCCCGTCTCGGTAGCTATCGGTAAAAAAGGGGCTTGAGTGGATAGACAAGGAGATGTAAGACGGTGAGGAAATAAATAAGTAAAAATTCTTCCCGACTCCCCGCCTTCCCGGCAAAAACAGGGATTGGTATGGATAGTCAGGGAACCGGTAAGACGGTGAGTATTAAAAAGTGAACATTCTTCCCGCCTCCCCGCCTTCCCGGCAAAAAAAACCATCTGAAAAAAAATAATATGGAAAAGGAAGTTCTCGAACACCACTTAAACATCAACCGCCGGAAGTTTCTTTCGCGCCTGGGAATGGGAATTGGTGGTGTTGCACTGGGCTCGTTACTGATACCCGACCTGTTTGGCGGCAGTGAAGAAGAAATGCTGATGACAGGCCTGCCGCATTTTGCGCCGAAAGCTAAACGCGTCATCTATTTATTCCAGAATGGAGCGCCGTCACAACTCGACCTGTTCGATTATAAACCGATGCTGCAAAAAATGCATGGTGAGGACCTTCCGGCTTCCATCCGTATGGGCCAGCGCCTCACGGGCATGACATCCAACCAGGCCAAGTTTCCGTTGGCGGGAAGTATTTTTAATTTCAACCAATACGGGCAATCCGGAGCCTGGATCAGCGAACTGCTACCTAACACAGCGAAAATCGTAGATGATCTTTGTATCATTAAGACGATGTTTACGGAAGCCATCAACCATGATCCTGCATTAACCTTCTTCCAAACCGGTGCGCAGGTAGGTAATCGGCCAAGTATGGGTGCCTGGCTGAGCTATGGTCTTGGAAGTGAAAATAAAAACCTGCCCGCTTTCTGCGTTTTGCTTTCAAAAGGCAAGGGTAATGGGCAGGGCGTTTATTCCAAATTGTGGACAAATGGTTTCCTGGATTCTATTCACCAGGGTGTGCAATTTAGCAGCGGTGAAAATCCTGTGTTATACCTCAACAACCCCGAAGGCATCGACCAGGCGGACAGGAGGAAGATGCTCGACAAACTGGCCGCACTGAACCAGGCATCGTATGAAGAATTTGGTGATCCCGAGATCAATGCCAAAGTGCAGCAATATGAAATGGCGTATCGCATGCAAACATCCGTGCCCGATATTACCGATCTGTCGAAAGAGCCGGAAGATATTATCAAATTATACGGACCCGATTGTTTAACCCCCGGCACCTATGCCGCCAATTGCCTGCTGGCAAGAAAACTTTCTGAGAATGGTGTTCGCTTTGTGCAACTCTATCACCAGGGCTGGGATGGACATGATAATCTGCCCGGTCAGATCATAGGACAATGTAAAGATGTAGACCAGTCTTCCGCGGCATTGATCACCGACCTTAAACAGAGAGGTTTGCTTGATGAAACGCTGGTGATCTGGGGCGGTGAATTTGGCCGCACCAATTATTGCCAGGGTGTATTGACCAAAGACAATTATGGCCGCGACCACCACCCGCGTTGCTTTACAGTGTGGATGGCAGGCGGTGGCGTACGACCCGGCGTGTATGGAGAAACGGATGAGTTCGGATACAATATTGCACAAGACCCCGTGCACGTACACGATTTCCATGCTACCATTTTACACCTGATGGGAATGAATCATGAACAGCTTACGTATAAACACCTTGGAAGAAGATACAGGCTTACCGATGTGTCGGGTGAAGTGGTGAAAGGGTTGATTGCATAGGAAGGAGCCCCCTCTAAATCTCCCCCTAAGGGGGAGACCTGGGAATCTGCTGGGTAAAAAACCAATTGATAGGCATTTTATCCCGACTTCTTAACTTAGAAATATAAAGTGTGAAGGAGTGTTTAACAAATAAAGCTTTCTTTCCATCTTCCCGCCTTCCCGGCAAGTAATTGGTCAATCTTTATCAATGAATCGAAAACAATTCATAAAACAAACTTCGATTGCTGCCACAGCATTATTTTGCGCACCTAACATCCTGCGTGGCGCTAAACCGGAGACCATACTCGGGCATAATAATAAACGTTATCGCATCAACACAAAATGGAGCCAGGCGGATGCGGCCCGTTTCCCGGTAAAAGACTGCCATGAAATGGTGCAGGACAAACTTGGTCGTATCATTTTACTTACCAATGAGACCAAAAACAATGTATTGATCTATGACAGGAGTGGTAAACTGCTTAGTAACTGGGGACATGAGTATCCCGGTGCGCATGGCCTGACTCTTTTTAACGAAAACGGTGATGATGTTTTATTTATTTGCGATAATGATCGTCACCAGGTGATCAAGACAACCGTTGATGGAAAAGTATTGATGGTATTAGATTATCCCAAAGAAACAGGTCAATATTCAAAATCCGAAGAATACGTCCCCACTGAAACCATCATCGCTCCCAACGGAGATATATATGTGGCCGACGGGTATGGAAAAGATTTCGTGATACAGTACGATCATAGCGGCCGCTATATTCGACATTTTGCAGGACGTGGCGAAGGTGATCAATACGTTGTAAATACTCACGGCATCTGTATCGACAACCGTGATAAAAATAATCCCTGCCTGATCGTGACATCCAGGGTGCAGAATGCATTCAAGCGATATACGATGGATGGAGCATATATTGATACCATCCCATTGCCCGGCGCCTGGGTTTGTCGCCCGGTGATTAAGGGTGATTATTTATATGTAGCCGTTTTACAAACCAATGCAAGGCTTGATGAAAAATCCGGTTTTGTGTTGATCCTTGACAAATCTTATAAAGTAGTGTCAAATCTTGCCGGCAACCTGCCCGCTTATACCGGCAATACACCGGAAGAAATGTACCAGACGATCCGCGCATTTCAATACCCGCATGATGTATGTATTGATGACGATGAAAATCTCTATGTAGCGCAATGGAATTCCGGCCGGGTATATCCTTATAAACTTTCGCCTGTATGATGAGATACGTTTTAATGCATGCTCTCCTTTTAATTTCGCAGGTATGTCTGGCACAGGAAAAATTTCAACTGGCCCCACCGATGTTAAAGTATCCCTCGGGATTTTTCGCGGGCAAAACGAGTTTTGAAGTGATCTTCAATCAGCCCGGCGCTGAAGTCCGGTACACACTTGACGGAAAGGAGCCGACTGAAAATGATCTTCTTTATTCCGGATCAGTAAGCATCAATAAAAGAACAACTGTAAAAGCAAGGGCTTTTGGCAATGATTACCTGCCATCTGAAACTGTTACAGCTACATTCATCAAAGATGGCAAGCCAATCCGGGCTGCCAGGTATTCCAAACCTAATGAATCATATTCGGGCAGCAGTCCGGACCTGCTCAACGACAATATCGGCGGGATTACCAATTACCGGTCCGGCAGCTGGGTTGGGTTCGATAGTGATACCGTGACCGTGGATATCGAACTGGACAAAAAAGAAAAAATAGAAAATATCCTGATCAACCTGCTGCAGGATGAAAATAGCTGGATCTTTTTACCCGAGCGGGTGGAAGCTTATTATTTCGATGCGTCAAAGAAAAAATATCTCCCGGCAGCTGAAAAAACATTCTCCCACCAGGAGCCTGGCCCCAAGCAATGCAAGGTGCTTGAAATAAAACCGGCGGGTAAAATAAATACAGACAAACTGAAGCTCGTATTTCATACCGTTAAAAAAATACCTGAATGGCATTCGGGTAAAGGCCAGCATGGCTGGTTGTTCATTGACGAAATAAAAGTATATTGAACCCATGCACCGCTGGAAAAAC
>JAEYVW010000436.1 GCA_023429365.1 Bacteroidota bacterium | reverse complement strand
GATCAAAAGGCTATGATGAAGTAAACCAGGCACGCACGGCCGGCAACTTTGGCTGGCCGATGTTTGTTGGCAAAAACTATCCGTATCGCCAGTTTGATTATGCCACTGGTCAGTCCGGCGAATTATTTGATCCGAAGAAACCTATCAACGAGTCAAGAAATAATACAGGGCTCCGGGAACTTCCTGCCGCACAACCGGCATTCATCTGGTATCCTTATGGGCCTTCCCATGATTTTCCACAGGTAGGTACCGGTGGCAGAAACGCCATGGCCGGCCCGGTTTATTACACTGATATGTTTCCTAAAGAAACCCGGCTACCTGATTACTACGATGGAAAGCTGATCATTTATGAATGGATTCGCGGCTGGATAAAAGCCGTTACACTTTTACCCAACGGTGATTTCGATAAAATGGAACCTTTTCTTGCAGACATAAAATTGAATGCTCTAATGGATATGGAAGTAGGTCCGGATGGAAAATTATACTTTCTTGAATATGGTACAGGGTGGTTTAGCCAAAATCCCGACGCGGGATTATACCGGATCGATTATAATAGTGGTAACAGGGCACCAAAGATAAAAGCGCTCGCAGTTGATAAAACAACCGGCACCCTCCCCTTTGCGATAAAAGCAAAAGTTGAGGCCAGCGATCCGGAGAAAGACCAGCTTAGCTATACCTGGCATTTTGGTGAGGGCAAAACAATTCAAACCACTTCCCCGGAGGCGAACTATGTTTTTGATACGCCCGGCGATTATAAAATTTCCGTGACGGTAAAAGATAATAAAGGCGACTCTACAACCAGCCAAACCATCGCGATATATGCCGGTAACGAAGAACCGGTCGTGAATATAGAGCAGACTTCCGGCAACAGGTCATTTTATCTTCCGGGCAGACCTGTTGGTTATTCGGTTAAAGTAAAAGATAACGATACCGAGATTGATCCTGCCAACCTGTATGTCTCGGCCGACTATGTAGAAGGATTTGATAAAGCCGGCGCGAGTATGGGTCACCAGCAGGGACAGGTACTGGTGAGTGGAAAGGTCCTGACACAGACCCTTGACTGTAAAGGCTGTCATAAAGAAGCGGAAAAATCGATAGGGCCTTCATTCCTGGATGTTGCCAAAAAATATGGCAGGCAAACCGATGCCATGAATTATCTGAGTGAAAAGATCGTTAAGGGGAGCAAAGGTGTATGGGGCGAAGTAGCGATGGCGCCACATGCCAGCATTCCGGCAAGCGATGTACAGTCCATCGTATCCTGGATATTGTCCCTGAACAAACCAGCACCTGTAAAAAAATCCCTGCCTGCCGATGGTCAGATCATAGCAGCGTCTGACAAGAAGCCCGGCGCTACAATGGTTTTGTCGGCCAGTTATACCGATAAGGGTGGCTCCAATAGCAAGGCGCTGACGGGCTCAGGTGTTTTCAGTCTCCCTTCCAATGAAATTCCTTTTAGTGAAAAACAGGAAATGAAAGGCTTCGACGATTTTTATTTCAATAGTATCCTCTACCTGATCGTGCCCCAGGATGAAGGCTGGTTTGCGATGGACAGCATTGACCTCAGCGGCGTGAGATCCATCAGTGCGGTGGTAGCCTGGCAAAATATAACGCCGGCGACATTTGACCTGGAGGTTAGACTGGGTGCGCCTGATGGACAGCTGATTGGCAAAGGCACGCTCTCGATCCCAAACAAAAATGAAAAAAGAGGTACCATCCGAATTCCGATCGAAGCGATCAACGATTCCAAATACCATAAACTGTATTTTGTTTATAAACCGCAGGCCGGCAAAACCGTATCCGGAACCGGTATATCGGCGGTTCGGTTTAATCCATAAAAGGTAATTGCAGGTTATCATAGAACAAAGAGACTGTCTCAAAAGTGACTTTTTGCCGGTAAGTCGGTAAAGCGGGAAGAAAAATTTCCTGTAAATCATAATTCCCGTCTTGCCGCCTTCCCGGCCCATTTATCTTAATACTTTTGAGACAGCCCCTTTTAATTATCTCTATTTTTTAGAATCCCTTCTCTCAAGGCGCAGGCCTCATTTCATTCCAGATTTATACCGGTTCATGCTTTCATCCATTGTCCCAGGAATGATCCCGGCATAAATTCGTTAAATCAAAGTTTAAACATTAATTTTATGAAAAGTTCATTTCTATTCATCTCAGTATTGGCGGTCGCAACAATTATAGGCCTGGTTGCCTGCCAAACGAATGCACGGGGTAAAAAAGAAACTTCGATCGTGATCAGTAAGGACAGCCTGATCAACCGCGGTTCATACCTGGTATATACCATGTTATGCGACGATTGTCATTCACCAAAAAAAATGGGGCCTAATGGACCGGAGATCATACCCGAACTCCGTCTTTCCTGTCTTCCTCGCTGGGTCACCCAAAATTTAAGTTAAAGGTAGAAAGTAAGTTTTGCTGCTCCTCTTTCTCGATATAAAGACGTGTATGTATCTGGTCTGATAGGTGTGTTTTAATGCTAACACTATAGATAGTTTTACAAATATCTATAGCTTGTTCTACACTCCATTCTGCTCCCTTAATTTTAAGTTGTCGTTCAAGTTCCATGTAGACCTTATAAGCACAGAATGCTATGCAAATGTGTGCTTCTATTCGCCTTTGTAACCTGTGATACACTGGGCGTATCTGTAAATCAGTTTTGGAGATGCGGAACGCTTTTTCAATTTGCCAGAGCTCTTTATAGTTTTCTATTACCTCACTATTTGAAAAACATGTATTGGTAATATATCCTTTCAGGCCATCCCATTGGGCGTCCTGCTCATATTTCGCTTTGTTGATTGTTATTCGAACATTGCCATCCAACTGCAAATATTTGTTATATCCCCTGTTAGTTAAATTGGCTTTAGTGAGTTTGCCCGATGCTATCTGCTTTTCTAACTTTTCAAGTCCTCTCTTTCTATTAGCTGCGTCTTTTCGTGCCCTGGTGTCAGAATAACTCACCACAAGCCTTGTGTTTTCGTCTCTTTGATAGACAACACTGGAGCCGTTTGCAGGCCGGTTTGCCAGTATCTGTTTTTGTAGGTGATGTGCTTCATTTTTAATCCTGGCGGCAATGATGTATTGATAATTTTTATTTTGCAGTTGCTGGATATTATCGTTTGACAAAAGCCCCGCATCTGCTATTACC
>JAEYVW010000406.1 GCA_023429365.1 Bacteroidota bacterium | reverse complement strand
TTAAGATGCTGTCCTTTTTTCTGCCGCGGCGGAATACGCCTTCGTGATCATAATGCGCGGAGAAAAGAATGATCTCTTCGGGCTTTGACTTTCCCGGCAATATCGCGGCTACATTATAACCAAGATTTTCATAATAATTATTCACGCCGGATAGCGCAAGAGATGTAGGCGCTGTATTGGCACAAACAAACAATACGTTTTTTGTCAGGCTACCCTGGGAAAACTGAAATTGCGAAGGAAAATAATTCTCTTTATCAGGCTGTGGCAGGTTGCTCCACAATAAAAGATCGCCACTTATGTGCTTATATTTCTCCAGTATATTTTCTGTGAAATAAGAATCGATCCTGATAACTGTGAAATCCGCAAGCGTTTTAGCTGCATAATTGCCCGGCGCCGGATGCAGGTACATGAACACATCCTGCGATAATTTTTTGCCATTCCATTCCAGTATATCGCTCACCACTTTTTTGCTACCCCCAAACGGACGGAAGGGAAGAAAATAACCTTCCCTGCCCGGCAGAGGCTGCAAACCGCTTTTCCTGAAAGCTTCACCAATAAACAGGCCGGCCTTCAATAATTCAGGGCGGCCATTACCACGACCTTTTAGTGAATCCGATGCCAGCACGTTCATTATGCGGCTTACTTCGTTTTCATTGATAGGGTCGGGATGATCCTGCGCGGCTACTGGTAGCTGCCCTAATATCAACGCAACTACCATTACTATTAAACATCGGTGCATGCTGTTATTTTGAATTGCTTCCTCATATGCGCGTGCTGTATTGGCGGTGTTACTTTTTAACCCGGCGTTCGCAGCGATCATGGCGGACTCAAACGCTTTATCGGAGATCTTCTTTCTTAACCCGCGTGGGTGTTTCTTTACCCGCTACAATTGATCTTGAACTCAGAGCTATCGAACGAACGATCATCGTCATATTCTCAATATCCAGGGTTTCGACATGATCTGATGGTTTGTGATAGTGTGGTTCTGCATCCATTTTTGCCGTAGAGATCGTATGAGCGGGCACACCCAGCCTGGCGAGGGTAGCATTGTCGGAGCGATAGAATAATTGCTGGTCAGGATAAGGATCCGGATGAAAAGTAAAACCGGTTCCTTTCAGGTTTTTCTGCAGGATCGCACCCATATCTGTCTTTTCATAACCGGTGATGAACGCGGTATTCCTGCCCCATTTACTCTCGGTACCGATCATTTCAATATTGAACATGGCCATGACCTTCTCGGGCGGAAACTGTTTTGAAAAGTACTGCGACCCAAAGCCACCTGATTCTTCGGCTGTAAACGCGGCAAAGACCAGGGTGCGCTCATTGTCTTTGGTGGCCGCGAAATATTTTGCCAGCAGTATCACAGCTGTGATACCTGCTGCATCGTCATTGGCACCATTATAAATGGAATCGCCATCAACTGGCTTGCCTACTCCAACATGGTCGTAGTGCCCGGAGAAAATAACATATTCGCCTTTTCTTTTTTTACCGGGTATCACTCCCACTACATTTGCCAACTTCTGTTCTGCCACTTCATGCTTCGCCTGTATATTAAAGCTCTTCGGTAATTCAGTACCGAGTATAAAGACGACATTCTTATCAGTTTTGAACAGGCTGCGTTTCAGAAAAGTAAGACGGGGAAAATTTTTTGCATAGCTGGTATCGACCAGCACCAGCAAGTTTTTCTGCTCCGCCGCAAAATCAGCGGCCTGCTGAAACAGGTTGCCACCTTTTTGCATCACTGCTGTTTCGTAACCCGATGACTGGTTGATATTGAAATCCGCCTGAGAGGTTACCACGATTATATTTTTAGAATCGACTTCCTGGTTATCAAACCGTGCTGAGAGACTTACCTGGCGCGGACTTACCATGGCGAATTCCTGGCGATAGCTGTCTCCACCGTCCCATGTCTTCAGTCCTGCTGCTTTAAACTCTTCTGCAATAAAATCCGCTGCTTTCTCAATCTCCGGGGAATTCACCCTTCTTCCACGCATTGCATCGGAAGCCAGTACGCTTTCAATCCTGAGTGCTTCTTTTGCATTAATGATCTCATCTGCTTTTTGTGCCCATAAAAAAGAGGTCATTGAAACCAATAACCCCGCGAGAGTTAATTTCTTCATTATTTTAATTACTTATTTTTTACTTCCCTTCATTCTAATCTTGAGATCCCCCATTTTCACATTTCCACATTTTCAAATTTTCAAATTCTCAAATTAAAGGCTCATCATCTCCTTAAACTTCACCGTCTGTCTACGGCTCACTTCGATCTTTTCACCGCCTTTCAATTCCAGCAACAGGCCGCCGTTGAAATAAGGTTCGATCTTGTCGATCATGCGGAGGTTTACAATATGCTTGCGATTGGCACGGAAGAAAAATTTTTCATCCAGCCTTTCTTCCAGCGCATTGAGTGATTTTAATATGAGAGGTTTATTGGTGCCAAAGAACACTTTGGCATAGTTGCCAACACTTTCGAACAGGCGGATATCACTCAGCTTTACAAACCAGCAGCGCTCCCCGTCCTTTACAAAAACCTGGTCATTTTCACCCAGGATACTGTTATTAGAATATTCCTCTGCTGATCGCGTCTCCTTGTTGTCAGACTGTTGCAGTTTGTGTATCGCATCAGCAAGCCGCTTAGGCTCCACGGGCTTTAGCAAATAATCCAGGGCATTTACTTCGAATGCCTTCAGCGCAAACTCATCATACGCGGTGGTGAAGATCACCTGCGGCGCACGCTCCAGTTCAGCCAGCATATCAAAACCTGTCTTTCCCGGCATCTGGATATCCAGGAAAATAAGGTCAGGTTGCTGGCTTTCAATTTTTGAAATGCCTTCCTGCGCATTGGCCGCTTCATCGATCACTTCTACCTCGGGAAAATCCTGCAGCAGTTTTTTTAATTCCGTCCTGGCCAGGCGTTCATCATCAATGATAATTGCTCTCATGTGAATTGTTTTAATAATCGTCGCCGACAGGAATCATAACGGTAGCTTCTACCAGTCCGGGTGATGCCTGCCTGATTTCAAATTTAGCTTTATTTCCGTATAAAAGATTCAGCCTGTTGGTGGTGCTGGACAGGCCAAAACCTTCACCCGTAACATGGCCATTCAGATACCCGGTATTTTGCACAGAGAGTTCATGAAAGTTGTCTTTGATAGTTGAAATAACCCTTACCACGCCACCAAGGATCTGCTTACTGATCCCATGCTTGATGGCGTTTTCCACCAGCGTCTGCAACATCATCGGCGGCACCGGAAGTGAAAGGGTGTCCTCATCAACCTGGTATTCTATTTTCAACCTGTCTTCAAACCGCATATTCTCAAGCGCGAGATAATCTTTTACAATAAACAATTCTTTTTGAAACGGCACCGCCTCGGATTTATCAGCCTGCATACTGCTGCGCAGGATATTGCTGAGTTCGGTGATGGCCTTACGTGCCCGCTCGGGATTTTCGTCCACCAGGGCGCGAATACTATTTAGCGAGTTGAAAATAAAATGCGGATTGATATGTGCTTTGATAGTCTTCAACTCCAATTCTTTAACGAGTGACTCCAACTGCAGGGTATCCAGCTGCTGCTTGCGGCTTTTGGCCACATAATGATACACAAAATAGATCAGGCTCCAGATGAAGAACAGGATGAAATATGAAAAAGCACTGCTCAACACGAGCAATAATTTGCTGACCCAGTAACTAACATCGGTCCTTTCGAGCAGTAACACTTCATCCTGCTTGATCAGGTCAAAATAAATCAGGGCCTCGACACTCAGGTAGGACACCAAAATGGCGAGACAAAACGTTATAATAAAAAACTGGAAAATTTGTTTGTTGAGGCTTTTCTGTAACAGGCCGAAACGAATAATGGCCATGCGCATCAGGTGGGAAAAGATCAGGCCCAGCACCAGGAAAACGCCCAGTCTCTTAAAAAAATCGGGTGTAAGCCGGTCGAAAGAGAAGGCAAAAAATGCGTTAATAAGCGCAAATGAACCCCAACCAATAGCCTGGAAAAGCCAGTACTTTGAATTACCAATACGCATAGTTGACAAAGCTAACCAATTTGATCTCCGCCTGAAGTTGTAAATGTATCAATGGAAAATAAGTTTTACAAATGGGATGGTTGACGGTTGGAATCAATTGATATTTAATTGATTTGACTCAATAACTTGTTAAAAACGTTAAGAACTCGAGTGAAACGATTTGCATTTTTGGATTATCCCCGGAGTCATTCGCCAGAAAAAATAAATCCCTTACCTGTTGCCGCATTTCGTTTCCCGGCATTTCGTTTGCACTATCAAAACCTTTATTAATAACCCCATTAATATATTACTTTTACAGTCGCTAAACCACTCAAATGGAAATTATCCCCGGACCTTTGTTAAAAACCATCGATTCACCCGCCGATCTCAAAAAATTGCCCCGTGAAAAACTTCACCAGGTATGTGATGAGCTTCGCCAGTATATTATTGATGTGGTAAGTGTACATGGCGGCCATTTTGGAGCCAGCCTGGGTGTGGTGGAACTTACCACAGCTCTCCACTATGTTTATAATACTCCTTACGATCAGCTGGTTTGGGACGTTGGCCACCAGGCTTATGGGCATAAGATCCTGACCGGACGGCGGGATAGTTTTGTCAGCAACCGCAAATTCAATGGCATAAGCGGCTTCCCCAAACGCAGTGAAAGTGAATACGATACATTTGGAGTAGGTCACTCCTCCACTTCTATTTCGGCTGCATTGGGAATGGCCATGGC
>JAEYVW010000355.1 GCA_023429365.1 Bacteroidota bacterium | reverse complement strand
TATTAAATTAATCTTTTATGACTAATTAAAAAACTTCTGGGGAATAAGTTTTCGGGAGGCTGTCCGGCAAACTAGGGGTAATTACTATAATTCCTATGCATTTTTATTTCGAACCCAAACAAACAATCAGGATATCAGTACCTATAAAAAGTACAGTGTTCTTCGTTGCAGATCAGTCTTTTTAAAACAGGATCTGCGAGTACTTCCGTATAGTGCATGAGCTTGCCAGCTACTTTAATATATGAATATACCAAACGTATGCCATGGCTATAATCCACATACCAGTTTACATGACCTGCATACACAGGTTGTATGGGTAAACCATCAGGCTTGTGCCAGCCATAAATTGCCACACGATTTGGCCGGCTATGTGAGGTGACCTTCTCGCTTAAGACTACATCTTTTTTAATACCTGCAATCAGACCTT
The DNA here is from genome assembly GCA_023429365.1 of Bacteroidota bacterium. GTDB lineage: Bacteria > Bacteroidota > Bacteroidia > Chitinophagales > Chitinophagaceae > Terrimonas_B. The sequence continues at coordinate 12,471 of JAEYVW010000355.1, read as the reverse complement.
TGCGTTGCCTGCGTTGTCCTTCAATGATAAGGTGGTGATGCCACATGGTAGGGGTGCTGTCGCGAAACGCGTACATGGGCACGGGCGCCAGTTTCACGCTGGCCGACTTATATATATCATCCGCTATCTTAGGAGTGGACAAAAAACAATTCAAAGAGTCGGCGATTTTTTGTGCCGCCATGGGTGTGATACAAACACGGGCCCAGTCATCATTCGTGCCAATGCTTAAGTAGTCGGGGCTAACATAATAGGTGGCTTTAATCGTTTTTCCTGTCGCACTGTCTGTGATAGAGGTATGTATGGGGACAAACTTTTTTAAAAAGGAGGGAATATTTCCCTGGTAAAATGCTTCCAGCACCGCACTGTCCCGTTGCAGCCAAGTATATCCAGCAGCGTTTGAATAAAAAACTGAACCCGGGGTAGAGGAACTACGGGTAGGAAAATGTATGTTATGGTTGGAGGAGCAGGAGTATAAAAGAAACAAATATGTAATATAGATCGGGTATTTGTTCATGAAATATTTTGGTTTCCGATTATTCCCCGAAAAAGGGAAGCGGTCAATACAAGAGTAATACCTGACCGAAGATATTGAAAGTTTGTAAAGTCTACCGCTAGTTATAGATCCGTTGTCGTTTGGTATTCATTCATTTCGATGAGAGTCCTTGATCTATTTCAAGATTGTTTTGGCTTATTTACCTGCATTGTCCACCAGACCTATGAATTTGTCAATATTATCTTCTATCACCTTTTTCAAAGCCCGGACGGAATGGTTTTCGCCTTCACTTACCCGCAAACTGATGGTCATAAACTGTGGGACCGATTTGGAGTGATTCCTGTTATAATACCCCGGGTTGGGTTTTACAGGCACCATACACTCCTGGTCCTTGAGTGAAACAAAAACAAAGCGGGTGATCCCGTCTTTAAACTGACTTTTTATAATAGCCCATTCATTCAGCCATTCATCTTTCTTTCCTAAATCTTCCTGGTATGCTGCCTTTGTTTTTTCCAGTATTTCTATAAGTTTGTTTTGTGCATTAAGGAAATAATCCAACTGGTTGGATTGTTTATAAGCATTCTGTGTTTCTTTATTGTCTCTTATTCTTTTAGCACTATTGATATAAGCCTGTTGTACAGCTATTTGTTTCAGTAAAAGTTCTTTTCGGGTTACATAGCGAAAAGGCAGTTCCTTCCCTTTTCCTGTAATCCACCAGGAATAATTAGATGTAAATTGGGCATCAGGACCTCCATAGGCATACCATCCATTCGAGAGGTCGGGCCATTTGCCATTTGGAAAATAATCCCTGCCAAGCGTGTGGTATCCGATATGTGCATTGCTGTTTACTTCGCCATCCCTGTCTAAGATTGCTATCGTATCATAATAAGGAGCTGTATTGATATTAATGGTCAGGGTGGCATTCGAATGGTCTTCTTTCTGAACCTTTCCATTTTTACAATAGTTAGGAAAATTCATCAGCAGGTAATAATAAGGATGCCCGAAGCGATTGGGGTGCCGGGTATCAACTTCAGAATTGTTGATATCGTAATTGGCACTATGGCTGGCGGTAACACCAATGGGTGTATAATTATCCTTGAATACCTGGTGTATGGAAGCAATTATTTTCCGCTCTGCTGCCAACTCTGCCGGAGTTAGACCGCGGGTATTCTTATCAACGTAGGTGATCCAGCTACCAGGAGCAGTTGTAATTTTCTCGGGGTCGCAACCACTAGCGATCGTTTGCTGCGCAGCAACGACATTTGCTGATAAAATGACTAGTAAGAGGATAAAAGTTCTCATTTGTTTACTAAAAGGTTTTTAAAGAAATCAATATTATTCTCCATGATTCGGCGTAGCGTTTTCCCGAAATCCTTTTCGACGAAGAGCTTCTATTCGAGGTTTTTGATCATGCCCGGTACACTAAAAGCTTCAGGACTTTCTTCTCATCCGTGTTTGCATTCTTCATTTGTTCCCTGGGTTCTTTCGGGTTTTCTTCTAATTTCTTACGATCTGCCCCAGTAAGGTTTTGTGCGGAAGTAGTCATACCTCCAAACAGAAGCAGGAATAGGAGGGTTAATGTTTTCACTCGCTTAACGTTTTGATAATTTACCAATCGTCGTAAGTTTCCCAATCGGCCCTGAATTTTGTACGTATTTCATCCTGGCTCTGTTTTGAGGCAATACGCAGCACACCTGGCTCAACAAAACTAAACTGCAATGGTTCCAATGTCCAGGAGCTGAAACTGCCTGTACTTTTTATCACATTTTTTGCGTGTTCCCTGTCGCCAATACGGTTGCGGTTAGTATTGTCCTTTGACCGATCTAATCTGGCGATAGAAACATTGCTGAACCAGATGGTATTTCCATCTGTTTGATAACGTCCTTTGTAAATTGTTTCCATTGCATACATGCTGCCTTCTTTTAAATAATTTTTTCTTACAGCACTATAGTGTACAAATGAACCGTCTTCGTTGAAGATAAACACTCCTGGCAGTGATTTGTCTCCGAAATATCCCCATGAACCTGTTAGGTGACCCTGAGTATTCCTGGCAGTAGATGTATCCAGGTTACGGGGCTCGTTTACTGTGATTTCTTTCCAGTCAAAGTTTAGCAGCCAATAGGATGCTGCTTTTCCCTGGTTCTCATATTTGATAAGATGTAGTAAATAGTGGCGTCCGTCCCTTGCACGAATCGCATAATACCGGTTTGATTTATGGCCCATGATATAATCTTTCCATTCGCTTATCTCGGCCGCTGAAAGTGCTGTGGGCGGACTCTCAAACTCTTTGATCTTTTCAGCCCGGAGGGATGGGTAGATGCCCACATTGCGAGTTTGCTGAAAAAACTTCAGGTCAGCCGCTGTCGTTTCATTGTACCAGACCACCTGCCTGGTGGAAAAATCAAATCCATGATAAATTTTCAGTTGAAAAGGTTTGCCGTCTTCCGCCGGGTTCATTGCACAACTCACAATGGCGGTTATCGTTAAAAAGATAACAGGCATTAGTACATTTTTTCTCATACGTTCAATCTATTTGTTTACCAGCAAGCTTTTAAAATAGTATATATTTTTATCAACCACTTTGCGAATGTTCTGTCCTATAAATCCATCGATACGACCTACATTGATCACGATAAACTGAGGTGTCCATTTCGGTAGATTTTTGTTGTAATAATCCGGGTTGGGCATAATCGGTACAGACATTGCCGGATCGTTCAGTGTAGTAAATCCAAATCGGGAATACTGGAAAGCATTCGTGACAGGGTCTTTCACCACTTCCTGTTTCACGATAGAAATTTCATGGAGCCAATCCTCGTCTTTTTTCAAATCCTTTGTGTAAGCTTCCAATGGCTTATCAAAAAGCGCGGCTAAAAATTCTTTGCTTTCTCCCGGCTGTCTTTCTTTACGTTGTGCTTGCAAAAGTTTCACCTGCTTTTCTATAAATTCCTTACGACTTACATAGCGGTAGGGGAGTTTACCATCCTGGCTGATCCACACATTATAATCCCTACTTGTCTCTACAACAAAATACCCGTTTGAAAGGTCTGGAAGACTTCCATTCTTACACTCCCTTTCGGTTAAAGCATAAAATCCAAAACTGCCGCTGGCTTCTGAACTAACTTTACGGCCGCTCTCATCATAAATCGGCATCTCTTTGAATTTAACACTCAACGAACCTTCGGGGTTGATATGCACAGCCGAGCTAATCGCTTCACTGTTTGTAGTTTTTTTACCATTCACACAAACAAACCTCATATTGCTGAGGGTATAGATATACCAGTTGCTATAGGCTTTTCCTTCCGGGGAAATATTGTGCGTTAAGTAGTGATTGACATCAACCCCCATGGGTTTGTATTTTTCCTGGAACAATTTTCCTATTTGGTTGAAAATCTTTTTTGCACCTGCAGCTTCTGCCGCATTAGGTTTTCTCGTATTATTTTCTACCTCATCAACGCCTTGAGGCCTCCATTTGCCGGGTAGGTTTTTTAACGCTTCCTGGTCGCAGTCGCTATTTAAGTTTTGCTGGGCATACATAGCACCACAGAACAAGTACAATGCTAAAAAGAACAGAAATTTCATAACAAGTGATTTTCTTGATTTGTAGCCTTAGGTTTCTTAAAATGATGATTAGTTTCCTCTTAAAAAACCGCTGCTGATGGGGTTTACAGAAGGGCCTGAGGAGTTGAAGCCACCGCTCAATGTTATTTCCGCACTACCTAGTTCTACACCTGCACTTCCTATAGGGCCGCTGATGCCGGCGCCAACTGATCCTCCAACTGTTACTTCGGATATATGGCCGCCTTTGTCTATGGTAACGGTCGTTTTAACGGATCCACCCACTTCTCCTGTTAATGTTTTACCTACTTCAAATTCTTTTTTGGCGCCAACTTCGGTTGAAATGGTATGAGAGCTTGTTTCCCAGGTGGCGGGGTCTTGTGTTTGGCCATACTCAATACTGGCTACACCGAAATTCATTTGCATTTTCATACCATTGCAATTAAAATTTCCTTTGAAAGCCCCTACATCAAATCCCCAACTTACCTGGCAATGATCGGCTTCCCATTGTTGAAGTTTTCGAACAATGTCAATATATCCTGGCCCCTTTTCTCCGCAGGGCGGTGTGAGTTCAAAAACGTTGGGATAGATATTTTTTAATCTGTTAATTCCGCTTAAATAAGAAGTATAGGCAGTATACACCGAAGCCGTAGGGTCGGCAGGATAGCCTACTATCAGCAACCAAAATATTTCTTCTTGTAATTTCTGGTTAAGCAGGCCTTCCATGTTATGGAGGTATTGATTGGCCAGGGTAGCTTTCCCTGAGAGAAATTGCGATTCAAAATCTCGTTGAATTTCACAGGCCTGGTCCAATAATCTTTGAATTTGTTCTTCTTCTTCACCACGGCCCTCGCCACCTTCCAACTTGCTGGCTGCCTGAAGCAGGGCACTTCGTTGCTGTTGTAATCCTTCCAGCGATTTGATTAGCTTCTTTTCACCGTTATCCATATTTTCTTCTTCCCGTTGCATGCGAGCGGCGTAAGAAGTGCTAAATGCCGGGTTGGAGATAGAAGAAAGCATGAAGTGTGCCTGTGTCTGCAAGGGGTGGTTGTATTTGATGTAATGTCTTTGTAAGGCTCCGGGATCTCCGGGGTTTTTCATCATCGCGGTCAACTCATTATTTTGTGATTTTTGTATTTGCTGCCGCTGTTGTTGCAAAGCTAGCGACAATTCCTCCCCCCTTACCAGGGCTTCATTCGTGGTTTCATCCAAATTTTGAAAAAAGGTTTCCACTTCTTCGTAAGAGTTAAGTGCTTCACCATAAGAAGCAGGTACCGGTGGTAGCCTAAAACGTTTTATAATGGCGTGGTCTTTTTTATAATAGCGTTCATACCTGGGCCTTAGCAATTTTGCAAAGTCAGTTCCCTGGGCTTCTGAAGCCAGCATGCCCAGGGCATCAGGTGTGCTACCACCGTTTTCTATGGTTTGTTTTACATACTCTACACATTTCGCTTTATTGCCCTGGTGTTTGGCCATTACGGCAAGCGAGTAAGATGCCTGTGTTTGTTTTTTGTCTGCTTTAAGTGCGTCCTTTAAAAATTTTTCCGCTTTATCCAGGTAGCCGAGGCTGAGCCAGGCTTGTCCCAGATTGTTTAGCAGGGTAGCGCTTTGGGGAAATTGTTTTTGCACATAGTGCAATAGGGGCAATGATTTGTGGGCGTAGCCACTCATGGTCATAAATGCCCCCAGGTTATTCAGCGATGCATAATCATCGGGATTTGCAATACAAGCATTAAGCAAGAGATATAAAGCTTTATCTAATTCTCTTTGTGTAAGATAGGCCATGGCGATAACACCGGTTTCTTTGCCTTTGTTTAAATGTGCAGTTATGGCTGATCTATGTTCCGGTTTTATGGCGGCATCTGTACTTTGCATAAAGGGTTGCAAATAGGTTTTCAGTTGCTCTTTACTCACCGGAGTGGGGTGTATGGGCAGGCTGGAAGGTTTGGCGGGTATTTTGTTGATGTCTGCTACGGCCACTGCATTTATATCTACATTCTTCACTCCTGCGGCTTTGGATGTTTTTTCAACCTGTTTCAGCATGTCCATCACGCCCATTTCTTCCATGGCTTTTTTCATTTCGGGATCGGCTTCCATTTCTTTTTGAAGCTGCTTCATCATTTCTTCCATGGATGGCTGATCCTTTTTTTGCGCCGGCTTTTTCTGGGCCTGTGCCAAAGCGACGAATAAAAGCAAACATACCGGCAGTAATGTAATTTTTTTCATGTGTAATTTTTTTATTTATGATAGTCACATGTAACAGTATATAGAATTTCTTATGGTCATTTCACAATCAATAACCTGGCTTATCTGGGTGGAATGGGTATTACTATAGAATTATTGTTTTCATCATTTTCTGCCACCTTATTATAGCAATCAACGGCAATGGCATATTGGGTTTGGTTCTGCAACTGGGTTACAGGCATCGTACAGCCTATTACAGTTGTCATATATCCCCAGGCGCCTATTTTAAGGTTAGAGGATAAGCTTCCGCTTATAACTCTTCCACACCCGGCGCAGTTGTGGGTATTGCCGAAATTTCCTATTACATACACGTCGAGAGAAGCAGGTACAACTGCCATATTTCTTATCATTAAATTGACGGTGAAATCCTGTACCTGCACACCATTTTTATATCTGGTATTTCCCCAGGTCCAGGTAGCTGATTCGATAGTTAGATCAGGTAAATCCAGATACCCGATAATTGATGCTGTCGCAATATTGTTTTTTTCATTGGATTCCTTAATTGATTTTGCAGGGTCTATTTCCAACTTATAACTATAGTCCTTATGCCAGGTGTATAAAGGAATAGCGCAGGTCAAACTTCCATTGTATGATGTGCGGGTCTCCAGCATGTTACTTTCGGGACTATTGTTTGACACTCTTGAAGGTTGCTTTACCCGGGAAAAAGAAGTTTCACATCCGGGAAAAGCCAGATTTCCGGCATGGTTATACACATCCCCTTTCAGTTTTATCAAACTCATATCAACCGGGCCTTTTCCATCATTTCGGATTGTGTAAGCAATGGTATAAACGCTGTCTGCATTACTATATGTAATGTTTGTTATAGTAACCACCAGATCGGGCAATTCGGTTGTAGTTTTCTTTTCAGCATCCAACTGTGCGGGCCTCGTTACCGATTGTGCAGAAGCAGTTATATTTCCGGACACAAACAAAAAAAGGAATATCAATAATCTGAACAGCTTTCTCATTGCAAAAAAAAATTTGATGAATTTGAGTAAACAAATGTTGCATATTTGGTATAGTTTTCATATCATTAAAAAAGATGATTTTACAGGGTAAAGAATCATTAGAAAAGAGGAGACGGTTTGAAGGGAATTGTACGTTTATTTGTGTATTAAACAGATCATACTGGGAACTAAATGCGTAAGTGGGTTATCATCTTATTGTTGGTATTTGCCGGGAATAATATTGCCCGTGGCCAGGCGACCGACAGCCTGCAAAAGCTACTATTGCTGGCTGAAAATGATACCAATGCTGTTTTCTTATACTATGCCTATGGCAGAGCCATTGAATATGATCAGCCAGATTCTGCCATTTACTATTATAAAAAGGCAAGGCAGCTTGCAGAGGACCTTGACTACAAAAAGGGAGTAGCATCTTTTGCCAGCAATTATATCGTAGTGCTGAATCGCCGGGGACAGTTTCGGGAAGCGCTGAGAGCAGCAGAAGAGGCGCTGGAATTGTATAAGGAAATTGGCGACGACTTTCAACTTGCTACGGCATATTTGAATGTGGGCCACCAGTGGCACTATTTGTCTGACTATGTTCAGGCTGCAGACTATTATTTACTATCAAAGAAGCATGCTGAAAAAATCAATCACAGGAGTACTTTGCGGCGACTCAACAATAATCTCGCCGCTGTTTTTCTAGATCTGAATGAGAGTGAAAAAGGCAGGCAATACGCTGAAGCAGGTTTGCAGTTAGCAAAAGAGTTGAAAGATGATTTTACCATTGCCGCATCGCAATTCAACCTGGCAGCGGCTTATATGCAGCTAAAGCAACCCGAAAACGCATTAAGATTATATGAAGAAATAGAGCGGGTAGGTGAAAAAGTAAGCGATTATACTCTTTTCCTGGATGCAATATTGGGAAAAGGGGATGCTTACGCGGCCATGAATAATGTACAGCAGGCAGAATCTTTTTTTGAAAAAACCATTGCATTTTCAAAAGAAAAAGAAGCGCCGGAATACGAAATGTATGCCTATATGGGTATGGCCGACCTGCTGTTAAAATTAAAGGATCCTGCCGCTGGTAATTATATCCAGCAGGGAATTGCGATTGCAGAAAAACAGGGATCAAGACTTGAATTGAAAGACCTGTATTTAAAGGCTTCCCAGTTTAATGAATTAACAGGTCACCTGCAGAAGGCACTTGACTACAGGAAAGAATTTGAAAAGTTGAACGACTCTCTTATCGGCGAAAAAAGTAAATCAACAGTAGCCAACCTTGAGGCAAAGTATGAGTTTGAGAAAAAGGAAAACCAGATCCAATTGCAACAGGCGCAGCTCAAACAAAAAAGCATACTGAACTATATTCTTATCGGCGGTGCTGCGGCACTACTGATCATATCATTGCTTAGTTATCGCAACTATAAACACCGGCAAAGGTTGCAACAGGCAAGAATAGATGAACTGGAAACTGAAAAACAATTAGCCGCTACTGAAGCCATTCTCAAAGGAGAAGAGCAGGAACGTGCCCGGCTGGCCAAAGACCTTCACGATGGACTGGGCGGTATGCTCAGCGGTATTAAATTCTCATTTCAGAACATGAAAGACAATCTTATTTTAACACCGGAAAATGCACAGGCATTTGAGCGCAGTATCGATATGCTGGATAGCTCAATCAAAGAAATGCGCCGCGTAGCACATAATATGATGCCCGAAATGCTTGTGAGATATGGTTTGGATGTTGCATTAAAAGAGTTTTGCAACGAGGTGGATCGAAGTGGCGCTATTCACGCCCGTTACCAGTCAATGGGCATGGAGAAAGTTGTCATCGAACAAACCACCGCTGTTACAATTTATCGCATTGTGCAGGAACTGGTCAACAATGCAATCAAGCATGCGGCAGCAGGTCAGGTAGTGGTGCAGATGCATGCGTCCGCGCAGGAAAAATTGCTTGCCGTCACAGTAGAAGATGACGGGAAAGGTTTTGACACATCTTTGCTGAGACAACCGGGCGGCATGGGATGGAGCAATATTCAAAACCGTGTAGAATTCCTGAAAGGGAAATTGGATGTACAGTCTGCACCCGGGGAAGGTACTTCAGTTTTGATCGAGATAAGCATCGGATGAAAACAAAATTGTTCATTGTAGATGACCATTATATGGTAATTGAAGGCATTCGTTCATTGTTGCAAAATGAAACGTCCGTCGAATGGATGGGGCATGCCTCCAACGCAGAATCCTGCCTGAGTTTCCTGGAAAGGCAACAGCCCGATGTGGTTTTGATGGATGTCAATCTTCCCGACAGAAGTGGCACGGAATTATGCAAAGAAGTAAAGCAAAAATTCCCTTCGGTGCATGTGCTGGGACTAAGTACTTTCAACCAGCAACCCGTGATCCGCAATATGATGGACAACGGCGCATCGGGTTATGTATTGAAAAATGCTACAAAAGAAGAGCTGTTGACAGCTATAACCACGGTCGCAATGGGTAAGACCTATTTAAGTTTCGAAGCTGCACTTTCGTTGCGCGAAAATTCTAACGACACTCCCCTGATCACGCGGCGCGAGAAAGAAGTGCTGCAGCTCATTGCTGAAGGTCTTACCAATGCCGAAATCGCAACGAAACTTTTTATCAGCATACCTACCGTAAACACCCATCGCAAAAGCCTGATTGAAAAATTCCAGGCAACCAACACGGCTATGCTTATTGGTAAAGCGATAAGAAGTGGAATTTTGTAAGATTTTTAATTGTTTTGCCGAGAAGAAACGAAGACGGTAAGGATATTCAACTTCCCGTCTCACCGTCTTCCCGGCATTAAGGAAGTTCGATAAGTTGCCGGGAAGAAAAGAAGACGGAAAGAATATTAGGCTTCCCGCCTCACCGCCTTCCCGGCATTAGGGAAGTTCAATTAATAGCCGGGAAGAAATGAAGACGGTAAGAATAGTCAACTTCCCGTCTCACCGCCTTCCCGGCATTAAAAGAAGTACAAAAGATGCCGGTAAGAAAGGAAGACGGAAAGAATAATCAACTTCCCGTCTCACCGTCTTCCCGGCATTAATGAAGTACGATAAGTTGCCGGGAAGAAAAGAAGACGGAAAGAATAGTCAACTTCCCGTCTCACCGCCTTCCCGGCATTAATCAAGTACGATAAATTGCCGGGAAGAAATGAAGACGGGAAGAGTAATCAACTTCCCGTCTCACCGTCTTCCCGGCATTAAGGAAATACAATAAATTGCCGGTAAGAAACGAAGACGGAAAGAATATTAGGCTTCCCGCCTTCCCGGCATTAGGGAAGTTCAATTAATAGCCGGGAAGAAATGAAGACGGAAAGAATAGTCAACTTCCCGTCTCACCGCCTTCCCGGCATCAAGCAGGTATAATAAGTTGCCGGGAAGAAAGGAAGACGGAAAGAATATTCAACTTCCCGTCTCACCGTCTTCCCGGCATTAAAACTTTCTGTAGCGAGATCGGGAGTTGAACCCGAGACCTTTGGGTTATGAATCCAACGCTCTAACCACCTGAGCTACCTCGCCAAATAATTGTATTAACCGTTGAAATCCAGCTATATCCGGGGTTACTTTCCCCTTTAATGAAAGGCTGGTTCAATCGGGCGGCAAAAATAAAGATTATACCCTAAACACTGAAATCAAATTTGAAATGAGTAGGTCAGGCTTTCTTAATTTTAAGTCATGATTCGCCTTGCCAATCCGACTGACGCGGTTGCCATGCTCGCTATTTACGCGCCCTATATCAGGCATACCTCACTCACATTCGAAACACGGGTCCCTCCGGTTGCCGATTTTGCCAACAGGATCAGGTCTTATATGGAATATTATCCCTGGTTGCTTTATGAAAAAGACGGCCAGGTGACGGGTTATGCCTATGCATCCCGCTACCGGGAGAGGGAAGCCTACCAGTGGAGTGTGGAATGTTCGGTTTATGTGCAGGACGAGCAACACCGAACCGGGATTGGCCGGATGTTGTACAAAAGTTTATTCGCAATCCTCACGGCACAGGGTTTTACCACTGTTTACGCAGTGATCAACCTGCCCAACGACCCCAGCGTGGCATTTCATGAGCAAATGGGATTCCGCTATTTCGCGACCTATGAAAAAGTGGGTTATAAACTGGGTAAATGGAAAGACGTGGGTTGGTGGCAACTGCAACTGAATGACTATGTCAACGAACCAGCACCGCCCATAAAATTCGCCGCACTCGATCAGAGAATAATAACCGCCTCACTGGCAAATGAGTGAGGCGGTTAATTATTTTTTCCAACGGTCAATCCCCGATAAATTAAATCGCGTCCTGTACCTGTCTGCCCGCGGCTTCTTTGGTACGCCCGGGATATTCCTGCAGGGCTTTTTCCAGGCAATCCATGGCAGCATCGATCGCTTCGAGATTCAACACATAAGCGAGTCGTACTTCATTTTTGCCTAAACCGGGTGTACCATAGAATCCCGTTGCCGGCGCCAGCATCACGGTCTGGTTATTATAACTGAACTCTTCCAATAGCCATTGACAAAATTTGTCGGAATCATCGATTGGCAGACGGGCAATAGCATAAAAAGCTCCGCCAGGATTGGGACAATAAACGCCGGGTATCGCATTAAGACGCTTTACCAATAAATTCCGACGTGAAAGATATTCCTGTTTAGGTGCATTAAAATAGCTGTCGGGCAGGTCAACAGCAGCTTCGCCCATGATCTGTGCCAGGCCGGGAGGACTGAGCCTGGCCTGGGCAAACTTCAGCGCTGCATCATAGACCTTTTTATTTTTTGTTACCAGTGCGCCGATCCGTGCACCGCAGGCGCTATATCGTTTGCTGATGGTATCCATCAATACTACATGTTCTTCGAGCCCCGAAAGATGCATGGCACTTACATACTCACCATCATAGCAAAACTCGCGGTAGGCTTCGTCACTGAAGAGGTAAAGATTATGTTTGAGACAAATTTTCTTCAAAGCTTCCATTTCTTCACGACTGTATAGGTAACCGGTAGGATTATTCGGACTACATACCAGTATCGCTTTTGTTTTTGCTGTGATCACTTTCTCAAAATCTTCAATGGGCGGCAACGCGAAACCATTCTCAATAGATGAGGTAATAGGCACTACGTTTACACCAGCAGCACAGGCAAAGCCATTATAGTTCGCATAAAATGGCTCGGGGATGATCACTTCATCGCCCGGGTTGAGGCAGGTGAAAAAACCAAACATAATCGCTTCACT
>JAEYVW010000332.1 GCA_023429365.1 Bacteroidota bacterium | reverse complement strand
AAAAAAATCCCGGCGTTAAGCCGGGATTCTCTATGTTGATTTTAGTTGTCCTTCTATTTCAACAAAAGCATTCCCGGCTTCATTCTAAAGTAAAAGAAGCTAAAATAAAAACCGAAGAATGTGTTTGCATTTGTCATTCGTGAACAAATATACTTTCGCGCAGGTTGCTGAACAATTATTTTTTTATTTTTTTGAAAATTTTCTGATGAACTGCATCAGTGGCCGTATCAGCTGCGCTCTTTTTTTCTACCCCCGCCAGTGTTCGCATCGTTCATCCTGATCTTCCGGCCGCGATAGTTTTTGCCATCGAGTGCCCTGATCATTTTTTTACCTGCAGATGGTTCAATCTCAATCCAAGACGTCATTTCTTTCATGTCAATCCGGCCCAATACATCTTTCTTCAGTTCACTCATATCAAGGATAAACTGGAGAAAGCTGGCCTTATAAAATCCATCTTTTGTTCCCAGGTTTACGAACAGTCGTTGATAGTTCCCGGTAGCACCAAATTTCCTGCCTCTGGTATCCACACCTCTTTCACGTGCCACACCTTCTCCCCTACGCTCTGTTCTTTTTTCTTCACGCAGATTCAGATCAGCAGCATTCTCGTAATATTTAAGGAACCGGTCAAATTCGAGTGCCGCTACACGTTGCAGTATCTCCTCTTTATCGATATGCTCAAACTTTTCTTTTAGCAATGGAATGTAGGTTTCGTATTCACCGTGGCTGATATCCGCCTGAAGCATTTTATCAATGAAATGAAAAAATTGTTTCCTGCACACGTCCTTTCCACTTGGTATATCCATTTTATGCATCCTGGTATTCAACAAGCGTTCGATCTGCCTGAGCCGGTAAATTTCTTTAGGGGTGACAATTGAAACGGAAATTCCACTTTTGCCTGCGCGCCCTGTTCGTCCGCTACGATGCGTGTAAACTTCCACATCGTCGGGAAGTTCATAGTTGATAACATGCGTGATCCCAGTTACATCTATTCCACGAGCCGCTACATCCGTTGCGATCAACACCTGAATACTCTTGTCACGAAACAACCCCATCACTTTATCACGTTGTTGCTGGGAAAGATCACCGTGGATAGCATCGATATCATATCCTTCGCGTGTCAGTCGTTCTGCAATATCCTGGGTATCGGCCTTGGTACGGGCAAATACAATCCCATACAAGCCGGGGTTAAAGTCGATAATCCTTTTTAAGACTTCGTAGCGATTGTGATGCTGAGTGGTATAATATTGGTGATCGATATTAGCATTACCCGCATTCACCTTCCCGATCGTGATCTCAAAGGGTTTGTCCATATACCGTTTGCTAACCTGCCTGATCTCGGGTGGCATCGTAGCACTGAACAACCAGGTACTTTGCCGGTTGGGTGTATTCTTTAGGATAAACTCGATGTCCTCCTTAAAACCCATGTTGAGCATCTCGTCAGCCTCATCGAGTACTACATAATGTATTTGATCGAGGTTTATGGCTTTTCTTTCGATCAGGTCGATCAGTCGACCAGGCGTGGCCACCACGATATGAGTACCTTTTTTCAGGTCGCGGATCTGCATCGAAATAGAAGTACCACCATAAACAGCAGTTACAGAAATATGTCCGGCACTTTTCTTGAATGAAGTGAGGTCATTGGTAATCTGGAGACAGAGCTCGCGGGTAGGGCAAACGATCAGTGCCTGGGGGAATCGGTCCTCTTTCCTGATTAATTGCAATAGTGGCAGGCCGAACGCAGCCGTTTTGCCCGTGCCAGTCTGGGCAAGGCCTATAAAGTCTTTTGTGCCCTGCAATAATACGGGGATGGCTTTTTCCTGGATAGGAGTAGGCTGGGTAAATCCCAGGGCCTGGATAGAACGTAACAATCCTTCCTCAATACCTAATGAATCAAATGTAATCACTGGCTAAATTTATTTAATATGATCTCGCAAACGCCACAAAGGTAAAGTATTCAGGCGGTAGCGGTCGATAACTGTACTCTGGGATATCACATTTACCCAGAATACATGATAAAAAAACCGCCCCACCTGGAGGTGGGACGGTTACCTAACGATTTGCTTGCCGATAGGAATTTCTTAGTTTGCTTTTGTAGCTGTATCTGCAACTACAGTAGTGTCCGCAGGAGTAACTACTGTTGTATCAGGAGTTGCTTCAACAGGAGCTACAACTGTAGTATCTGCTGTTGTGTCTGTTTCTGCTTCATTGTTGCAAGCAACAAAACCAAGGCTTGCTACTGCCAACACGATAAAAAGCTTTTTCATTGTGATGTTTTTGATTTTTTGTTTATGAAATATTTCAGGTCTTTATACCCGTAATTGAAAAAGGTAACCCAACTGTTAAAAAAAATTTTCCCGGGGTGCAATAGGGTTACTATTTTTAAAAAAAAGTATTAAATAAAGGATAGTGAACGCAGAGAATCACGAAAGGATCTTACTTCAAGGACTGGCACGCAACGATAAAAAAGCCGTTGAGACGATCTACAAAGAAAATTTCGGTACTGTTCAGTCGTTGATTATCAACAACAACGGCACTCCAGATGATGCAAAGGACATATTTCAGGAAGCAATGATCGTGTTGTATGAGAAAGCGAGGTCGGGAAGTTTTGAATTGAACTGTTTGATCAAAACCTATGTGTATTCAGTATCCAGACGCCTGTGGCTCAAGAAATTACAACAAGCCAACCGATATATCGGGGAATTGAGTGGCGCGGAGGCAGCGGTTTCTGTTGAAGAAGATATTAGTGAACATACCCGGAGGGATGCGGAGTTTGAAATGATGGGAAAAGCTATCATGAGCCTGGGGGAGCCTTGTAAAAGCCTGCTCGAAGCATTTTACCTGCAAAAACAAAATATGCAGGAAATTGCAGCCAGTTTTGGTTATACCAATGCAGAAAATGCCAAAACCCAGAAATATAAATGCCTGGTTAGGTTGAAAAAGATATTCTTTACGCATTATAAAAATGGAACCGCGGATGAATGAGAATAAAGACATAATGATCCTTGACGCTGTGGAGAGATATATCCGGGGTGAGATGAACCCGGATGAAAGGTTGCATTTTGAAAACCTGCGCAAAACTAACGGAGAAGTTGACCAACTCGTTGTTGAGCACACTCTCTTCCTCCAGCAAATGAATCGTTTTGGGGAATGGAAAAAATTTCATTCTACCCTCCAGGAAGTACATACCGACCTGGCCGAACAAGGTAAGATCAATGCGGACAGGTTAAAAGGCAACGCACGGGTGGTTTATCTCTGGAATAAATACAAACGTGTAGCAGGCATTGCTGCCTCTATTGCAGGCGTCACTGCACTTACCATCAGTTCCCTGGTTTGGTCAATTTCACCCAAACCCGATAACAAGAAAATTCAGGACCTGAGTCGCGACCTGCAAATGGTAAAACGTGACCAGCGCATCCAGAAAAACGAGGTGAATAATCTGAAAAGCCAAATCACGGTTGAACCAAGTATTCCTTATAAATCCGGCGGTACCGGATTTCTGATCGATGTAAAAGGTTTGCTGGTGACAAATGCGCATGTAGTGAAGAATGCACGCAATATTGCGGTACAGAATAAAACAGGAGCCAGTTTCAATGCAGTGGTGGTATTACTGGATACCGAGAAAGATCTGGCTATCCTGAAAATTGAAGACTCGAATTATAAAGCGCTTTCCCCTATCCCCTATACGATCAGCAAATCCTCAACCGACCTGGCCTCGCCAATCTTTACCCTGGGCTACCCTCGTGACGAGATCGTATATGGCCAGGGATACCTGAGTGCTAAAACTGGCTTTAATGGCGATACACTAAGCTGCCAGATATCCATCCCCGCTAACCCGGGTAATAGTGGTGGTCCCGTGCTGAATGACCAGGGCGAGATCGTAGGGATCTTGAGTACCCGTGAGACAGCAGCTGAAGGTGTGGTGTTTGCCTTACAGGCCAAGCATATTTACAAAGCACTTACCGAACTGAAAAAGGACACCAGCTTCCATCGTGTCAGATTGCCTTCATCCAGGTCGACACTGGTCGGACTAGATCGCACGCAGCAGGTTAAGAAAGTAGAGGATTATGTTTTTATGGTGAAAGTGAATTAAACTAATCTGTTTTCATAAAAATAAAAGCCACCCGTTTGATGATGGGTGGCTTTCTTATTAGTTCTTAACCCAGAGTCGCTCCGGGTATTCTCCTTTTTTAATCAGATCACCAAGACTGTTCTCCACAAAAGGAGCATCTTCTTTGTAGGTGACACCAAACCAGGACGATGTTGTGGGAATAATTTCGATCCTTCCGCCTTCTTTGATAAACTGGTCAGCGACGATCGGTATAAAAAATTCCGATTTCAATTCCTGCCCATGATGTTGTAAAAACTCGCGGAAAAGTTTTTGCGTATAACTAAAAAAGGAAGGATCAAAGCACCAGAAATTCATCGACACTTTTGTATCCAGCGGCAATTCTTCAGGCGCCAGTCCGTCTTCGCAAACAATACGATCACCTTTTTTGGAAATATTGATGCGTTCTGTAATGCCGGCGAGGTTGCCCGATTCATCCAATGTGCAAACTCCACGGTTAACCGTACCATAGTCTGACAGGGTTTTTAGCAGGTCATAACCGACGATCGCATAATTTTTCTCACTGCAATCGTTTACCAGGAAGTCGGCTGCCATCTGGAACGCATTGAATCCATAAAAGTCATCAGCGTTTATTACCGCGAAAGGCTCGTTCACAACATTCATGGCACAGAGCACCGCATGGGAAGTACCCCAGGGTTTACTTCTATCAGCAGGATACTGGTAACCTTCTGTGAAGGCTTCCATATCCTGGTAAGCATATTCCACCTGAATCCGGTCTTTCAGTTTCGGCTCAAATATTTCTTTGAAATCGTTGGCAAATTCACGGCGAATGATAAATACTACTTTACCAAAACCGCTTCGAATTGCATCGTAGATTGAATAATCCATGATGGTTTCTCCACCGGGTCCAAAACCCTGGATCTGTTTCATACTGCCATACCTTGAAGCCATGCCGGCCGCTAATATTACCAATGTAGGTTGCATATCCTTTTAAATTTTTCAGGGGCGAAAATAAACTAAATTCGCCACCAATACCAGCAATTTTATGCTTCCCGGTTTAGCTCTTGATAATATCACGATTGATGAAATATCCAGCTATTTTAATCATAAATCGGAAGTACACGTTCTGCGTCTTGATAAAATAAGTCCAGTTATCTCCGGCAACAAATGGTTCAAACTCCGGTATTATATTGAAGAAGCAAAAACGCTACAAAAAAATGGCATCCGCACATTTGGAGGAGCCTGGTCAAATCATATCGTTGCCACAGCAGCTGCCTGCGCAGCTGCGGGTCTTCAATCAAAAGGCATTATCCGCGGGGAACAGCCGGAGCAACTCTCCCCAACCCTGAAACAGGCTTTGGACTATGGGATGCGACTCGACTTCATTTCGCGCACCGATTACCGTGACAAACGCATAACTGTAAAACCTGACGACAACTTTTTAACTGTATTTGAAGGTGGCTATGGCCCCATTGGCGCTAAAGGCGCTGCCACTATCCTTGATCATTGCAAATCGAATTACACCCACTACTGTTGTGCAGTTGGAACGGGTACCATGTTTGCTGGAATTATCAGCAGGCTGCTACCCTCACAGCAGGCAATTGGCATCAGCGTTTTAAAAAACAATTTTGCCCTGGAAGATTCAGTTCAGCAACTTATCGGTAACTATCCACATTTGAACTGGCAAATTAGTCATGATTATGCCTGGCGAGGTTATGCCAAATCTGATCCGGCCCTTCTGGCCTTCATGAATGATTTCTACCTGCAAACAAATATTCCCTCCGATTTTGTATACACGGGAAAATTATTTTATGCGGTCACCGACCTGTTGCGGAAAAACTACTTCCCATCCGGGAGTAAAATTCTGGTTATACACAGTGGTGGACTGCAGGGAAATACGTCAGTTCCAACCGGAACGTTAATGTTTTAATATTTTTGGTCCGGTGTGGTATATTTGTTGCTTATGGATGGCTCAATCCATATCTTTTTTACGTTATTGTAAGTATGAAAAAACTCAGCCTGTTACTCTCCATATTCTTTTTTTCAGCATTATCCGTACAGCTGGCAGCACAGGATACGCTGCCAAAATTTTCCTTAAAAAATGTAGGCAACAAGCGGATTGTTATTGGCTGGTTCAACAGTTTTGAAACAGTAAAGCAGATCAGCATTCAGCGCTCCTTTGACAGTACTAAAAATTTCAAGACAATTTTGACTGTTGCGGATCCCTCGCTCCCGGAGAATGGGTTTGTAGACACAAAAGCTGAGAACGATCGCATGTTCTACCGGCTTTATATCATGCTTGAAAAAGGAGCCTACCTTTTTAGTGATGCTAAAAGACCGGTACTCGACACAGTCGCAAAAAGAGATGCTGTTAAATCTCAACTGCCTGGTGTCAATACACCGGTGATCATATCTGACAGTGTGGTGATTGGTCCGATAGCTGGCAACTCCCGCCCCAAAGCGGAATTATATGTTCCTTCAAAAAGAATTTTCACCTTTAAAGACGGCTACGTCCGCATCATTCTGCCCAAAGAAGAAGAAAAAAAATATGATATTAAGTTCTTCACATCCGATGATAACCTGCTGTTTGAACTAAAGGATGTAAAAGAGCGCAGTTTTAAGATTGATAAGACTAATTTCTACCACGCTGGCTGGTTTAAGTTTGAGTTGTATGAAAACGGGGAATTGCTTGAAAAAAACAAGTTCTATATTCCCAAAGAGTTTTAACTGAAACAGGTTGCTGATCAGCCCTGTACCAGTTCAGCTTCAAAAACTGCTGCAAAATTTCTTTTCAGTTTTTCTTTGGCTTCTTCATAATCAACTTCCCGGCCGAGTTCCCTGCGAATGGAAGTAACCTGCTTGTCCTGGATGCCGCAGGGAATGATAAAATTAAAATAGTCCAGATCGGTATTTACATTCAGCGCGAAACCATGCATGGTGATCCAGCGGCTGCTTCGGACACCAATTGCACAGATCTTTCTTTCACGTCCCTTTACCTGTGCATCGATCCAAACGCCTGTTTCCCCCTGCGACCTGCCCGCCTCGATCCCATATTCCTTCAGGGTCAGAATGATCGCTTCTTCAAGGTTACGCAGGTACTTCCCGATATCGGTATAGAATTTCTCGAGATCAAGAATCGGATATCCCACGATCTGTTGCGGTCCATGAAAAGTGATATCCCCTCCGCGATTGGTCCTGAAAAAATCAATTCCTCTTGCCTTTAAATTCTCCTCGCTTAGCAAGACGTTATCAATATTCCCGCTTTTACCCAGGGTGTATACCGGAGGATGCTCTACGAACAGCAGGTAGTGACTGGTGTCTGGATTTGTTACGGTGCTGGTCCCGGACACTCGGGCCTGGTTGCCTTCATTTCCACCTTCAGCTTTCTCCTGGAAAACTTCAATAGATTGTGGGTGATTTCTCGCTTCGGTTTTACGCCTGACATTTTCCATCAGCAAGCCCTCCTGGTAATCCCAGGCTGTTTTATAAGCCATTTGACCAAGGTCCCTGAAAATGATTTGTTGTTTGCCAGGCATAGGATTGCAAATTTACGAGGTATCTGCTATCTTTTCGGCTTCCATTAACTGTACTATAAGGTTGGAAAACCGCAACTTTGCGGAATAGCCATCAGGCTGATATTACCGGGAATCCGGCTAAAAAAATGATATGAAGGAAGTAGAAGATCTGGAAAGCCAGGAGTTTAGTGATAGTAGTGATGAATTGTACGAACGATTCAACCTTACCGTTGACAAGGGGCAGGAACCTTTGCGTATTGATAAATTCCTGATCAGCAGGATCGAACGTGGTACACGAAACAAATTACAACGTGCAATCAATAGCGGCATGGTGCTCGTAAATGGTAAAGAAGTCAGGCCGAATTATAAAGTAAAGCCAAACGACGAGATCATCGTGTATTCGGACTCCAACCCGGAGGAATCCGAGATCGTGCCGGAAAATATTCCTTTGAATATTGTTTTCGAAGATGATTCATTGATGGTGATCAACAAGCCGGTGGGCATGGTGGTACACCCGGGCAGCGGTAATTATAATGGAACCTTACTCAATGGCGTCGCCTGGTACCTGCAGCAAAAGAATCCGGGTCTTTCCGAAGATATCCTGCCAAGATTCGGACTGGTGCACAGGATCGACAAAAACACAAGCGGTTTACTGGTCCTGGCCAAGACGGAACATGCCATGCGTATGCTGGCCCGCCAGTTTTTTGATCATACCGTGAAGCGACAATACGTAGCCCTGGTATGGGGCGATATCAAAGAAGATGAAGGCACCATTGTCGCGCATATCGGAAGACATCTCCGGTTCCGCAAGCAGTTTGAAGCATACCCCGATGGAGAACATGGTAAGGATGCCATCACGCACTATAAGGTAATGGAGCGATTCGGCTATGTGACGCTGGTTCAGTGTGTACTCGAAACCGGTCGCACGCACCAGATCAGGGTGCATATGAAACATATTGGCCACCCCTTGTTCAATGACGATTTTTATGGGGGTGATAAGATCGTAAAGGGAACTGTTTATGCCCGCTACAAACAATTTGTTGAAAATTGTTTTGCCCTGTGCCCACGCCAGGCCCTGCATGCAAAAACCCTCGGCTTCTCTCACCCGGAAAGTGGCGAAGAATTATTTTTTGATACGGAGCTCCCTGATGATATGCGGCAGGTGATTGAGAAATGGAGAAAGTATACTAGTGCGGTGGGGACGGGGAATTAGTAATTAGGAATTGGGGGAGTAAGGCTTATTTTTCATAATCGAATAAAGTTGCGGTGAAAACACCACGCTCTCTTTTCTTCAGCACAACATCCCAATTGCCTTTGTATCTTAATGTCTTGGGTACAAGATAGTCACCAAATTTTGTCATCTGAACTTCCATGCTTACATCAAAATCATATACACCGGCATCATAACTCAGGTTATAGTTGCGGGCCAGCACTTCCATCGTCTTTGCATCAAACCAGGTGATCATGTTATCGATAACGATCTTATCGTTTTGTCCCGGTGTGAGGGTTTCTTTTGATTTAATGGAAAAAAGATAGCAGGACCTGCCTTCATATTCAACCTGGTCGATATCAAAATCATAATAGGCTGCTACATCCGGATCAAAAATGTTGATCTTATTTCCAATAAAAGGTATTCCTGGTATTTTCTTCCCGGGGTTAAAAAACAACATCTTGAGCTGCTCCTTATGCTTTGCGGTCCCTTTTTTTCCGCGTGCGTCGAACCTTGTTCCGTACACAATATTATCTTCTCCACAAACGCGTCCATTTGTGAAAAACAAACCGGCGTATAACTCGGCCGTATAATAATTATAGTTCCTGCTATTGGTGTAAAAATCGCCCGTAGTGGTTTCGTTGATCGTTTCCATACTGCGACAGTCCTTATCTCTCAACTGCCGGGTCCTGCTTTGCATCGAAGCTTTTTCACGTCCCTTTTTATCGAGGATCCGAATGTCGTTAAGAGAAGTGAAACCCAGGACATGCAGGTTTTTAAAGGCCTTGTAAAAAGTCGTGTCATTCTTAACACGGGCGATAAAATCGGCGACATTAATATCGCTACGCACGACCACTTCCGAAAGATTGATCATGCGGGCGAGCTTTTCGTTGTCGAGTGAATCAGTTTGCGCCCGAACGGTGGTCAGCAGGACAAAAGTAAAAAGTATGC
>JAEYVW010000217.1 GCA_023429365.1 Bacteroidota bacterium | reverse complement strand
ACACAGCGAAGTATTCGCATCAGGTCCTGTTCTACGTAGCAGATTTTATCACGAAAACGGCTTTCGCTGTGCTCACCGTGCCCGCCGTGGTTTATAGTACTCCAGAGTTCCCCGGACAATAATGATTGGGGGATTGGGAGTACCCTATTCTACCAGGCTCTCATTCCAAATTCCCCACTACTAAATACTAATTCCCTCTTATTTTGTAATAACGTAGATCACCGAACTACACCGCTTCTTGTCACCCATCGCTTTCCAATTTGACCTGAGCCCATTCCAGATGGAAGATATCCAGTCTGATTTTGCGGGTCGGCCTTTAACTACGTTGCGGTATTTGCTGCTCATAAGTGAGATATAGAAGCTGTCATACCACATGGGCAGGTATTGTGAGATCTTCAGGCCGTGTTTTGCCATAAGCTGTTCGACCGATCGGGGAGAAAAATGATATAAATGTCGCGGTACATCGTACGCGGCCCAGTTTTGAGCATATACTTCCGCGTCATGAGAAGTGTAATTGGGTACAGCAATGAACAGCTGGCCATTTTCATGAAGGATCGTTTTTAATTGTTGCAGGTAGGAATGCAGGTCATGTACATGCTCCAGCACATGCCATAGCGTGATGGCATCAAAATGGCCGGCGGGTAAATTGAACAGCTCGCTTGTATCTGATAATTCAAGCCCATACAATTCCTGCGAAATCTTTCTAGCGTCTGCGTCCGGTTCCAGTCCCATCACGTCCCATTTATATTGCATCATTTCATTTACAAAGGACCCGGTCCCGCTTCCCACATCCAGCAACTTTCCACGCTCGAGCCCGGTTACCCTTTGAATAAGTTTTCTTTTTGAAGTTAGGGTTCGCTTCCTTACAACATGATAAAGACGGTTGATCAGTCCCGACGCGGTATTGGTATGTGAAATATAATTATCCGATTTATAATATGGGGCAATCCAATTTGTACCGGGTACATCCTGTGTAAAACGCAGCGTACAGTTTTCACATTCTACGATTGTAAATGTTTCTCCACTTACGGTATGATCTTTAACCTGGAAAACATTTTTTAAAGCAGTCGAAGCGCAGGCAGGGCAAGATGTGTAGTGTATCTGATCGGTCATAGTTTTGGATGCTGGATACTTGATACTGGATACTGGATACTGGATGCTGGATGGATCAGGGTTTTGGTTGGTAGGTTGGGGAAGCATTTTGGGGTGTCAGTTGCTGTTGATTGCCGACAGAAGATGTTTTGACACCTTTTGTGGACAGGTAAACACCAATAAAGATAAATGCCAGCAAAGACACGATAAGCGCAATGCCCCACCACTGAAACCTTCTTTCATGAGATGGCGAAAGTATTTCCTTCATCTGTGAAGTTGTCTTCTCATTCTCACCCACCATCATCGTATGCTCGGCATTCTCCCTGATCACTTTTACAGCCGGAATAGGCACCCCGGCCTTTTTATCCTTCAAGACGGCCTCAAAACGAATTTCACCGGCCATCCCTTTGCTAAATTCACCTACGCCTTCCCAAAGCAGCCTGTCACCCGCCAGCACCTTATTTTTTATATCAAATGAAAAATCATTGAATCGCTTTACTGCATCCAGTTCTGAGATATCCAGCTTCGAAGCCAGCCAGTCAAAAACATTCTTGGATGCTGGTACATTGCCATGATGCAGGGCTATTGTATACGCGGGTGGTTCGGCTATCTTATTGACGAAATCAATATACGCAGGCTTTCTTTCAAGCAGGAAAGTGCCGATACCCGGCATACTCAGTTGCTTATGCAGGATGAGGTATTGATAGAGTTCCCCGTACATCTTTAATTCTTTTGGTCAAAGGAAAAAATGATACCGCCCACGAAATTAAATCCATACACCGGGTATTGGTTCCAGCGCTGGTATTCTTTATTGAAGATATTATTAAACTGCGTCCAGAGGCAGATATTTTTTTGAATTTTGAATTCCAGGCCTGCATTCAGGTCAACAGCGCCCTTTAACTTGCCGTCGCTGCCATCATTCCTAAGATACCTTGAACCGTTCCATGCAAAAAGATCGCCTTTGAGCCAGAGGTCTTTGATGATCTGCAGGCGCAACGCAGTATTCAGCTCAAGCGGAATCAGCCCCCAGGCTTTTTGTTGTCCCTGCAGCCCGGTAAACTGGTTGAACTGAAGACTGGTAACTACGGAGAATTTCTCTTCGACAGTATATCCCAGTTCACCACCCAGGTTCACTACATTGACCCGTCTTGCATTCACGACTGCGAAGGATTTGCCATCACCAGCGGCTGTAGTATCATTGATGAAAAGTGGCTGGTTATTGAGTTTATTGAAAGCCACTTTGGCACTATAAGTAAAATGATCACCTACGGCGCCTTTAAATCCTGCATATCTTTCTTCAACCCAGGTATTCAGCTGTTCGGATGGCGCCCATAACCATGGATTCTGTGAAGCCAGGTATTGGTATGTGGTCTTGCGGATATATCCGGTCCAGCCAGCCTGGAGAGTAAAACGCTGGTCGGAAGTTCCCACTTCCGCCAGGATATTGGGAAACATCTTAAATGAGCCGTTATCCCAGGATGGTCTTATTCCTCCCTGCAACCTGAGTGTTGAACTTTTGTACAACACCGCGGGAGAAATATACCAGGCAGTATTGTTGACTACAGATTTTGCTTTTGGCGAGTAGCGGGTAAGATCGAAGGTTACTCCGAGTTGAACAGCGAAATCCTGTCCCACCTTTTTCTCAAGTGGAAGGTTCACCACGGAATTGCTTTCATTATTTTTAAGGTGGTCACCAAAGATATCGATCCTGATCTCCGGGGCATAAGAAAGGCCATATTCCGTTTTGTTGATATTGTGCATCCCAATACGAGCCGAAATGGTCTGGAATCGCTGACGTATCGAGTCGTTGACAAACGAGAGCGACTCAGGTTGGTAACCGTACTTATACGTCCTGTTTTGCTTCATCCCGATGCTACCATTCCATTCCAGGTTCTTTACCGTCTTATAAAACGCACTTAGTTTAACTTCTGTATTGGTAAAGTCCTGGAAATCTCTTTTACCCTGTGAAGAAACATGTTTCGCGTAAATATTGGCTCCCGCTGTATTACCGTCACCAAAGGAAAAGCCGGCTTGTATATATGGCGTCTTCAAGCTACCAAAACCCGCCTTGATATAATTACTATTATCAAATATTCCCGTTGAGTCTACCTGTAAGGCCAGCGGCTTGAGCGTACCGGGCTGGTAGGCAAACAGCAGGTTGGGATTAGGGATATCGTATTGCAGCCGTGGCTTTGAAGTATCCGTCGAAGGTGGCGAAGGGTTAAAATTGATCTTAGCCGCATCACGCAAAACCGGCTTAAATGCGGACGTGATATCAATAGCTTTCGGCTTGTTGGGATCCTGTGCTGAGGATACTGTGAAACTAATGATGCCAAGGCCCAACAAGATTATCCTGTTTAATCCAACCACTTTCACACCAACGCCCGCATGTTGCCTTCTCTTCGCTTTCTGCATATTGTTTTGAATATTCATTTATCAATATGTTTATAAAACCTTCTACGTAATCAAATCCCTAATTCCAAATTCCCAATCCCTAATTCCC
>JAEYVW010000191.1 GCA_023429365.1 Bacteroidota bacterium | reverse complement strand
CTGGATGCGAATAGGATGAGCGCGAAGGCCATCGGGGTTTCCAAGCAACAGGTCGCCGATCTTCACCTCGCGGGTAATGAGGCGCTTATATTCAGTCAGGGAATTACAATAGAATTGCATATTTATATAGGGCAAAGTTAAGCAACCGCCAGTGCCGGGGGAATTTCATTTGGAAATTGCCGGGAAGGCGGTGAGACCCGAAGAGTTTGTTTTAAAAAGTACTCGGAGGAAAAATTGTCGACAAGACAGTAAGCACTGACTTACAGATGATATTTTCTTACCGTCTTACCTTCTTCCCCGGCAAAAAAGAAACTTCAACTTTCAACTGATCTTTCTTACCGGCTTACCGTCTTCCCGGCTTACCGGCTTACTGGCAAAAAAAACTTTACGCCCTACCAATCCTTGGGTTGGCCGCCACCGGTCTTCGACTTCTCTTTTTGCAGTCGCTCCTGTACTTCTCTTTCCTTTTGCTCCAGCAATTTCAGCCTTTGTTCGGCTTCTTTCTGGTTCATTTTTGGCTGGGGCTTTTGTTGTTGCTGTTGTTGCTTCTTTTTATCGTCTTTTTTGGGTTTCTTCTTTTTTAATTCAAGCAGCGCTTTTTGCAGGTTCTCCCGCGCCTGTGTGTCGTTTGGATCCTGGCGCAATGCTTTTTTATATTCTTCTATACTTTCCTCAAGTTTTTTCTGGATGGAAAGGATGGCTCCTTTATTATAATATGATTTCGCTTTGATGTCGCGGTCTTCGGTTTTGAAAGCAAGATCATCAAAGGCGCGAACAGCTTCATCTGATCTTCCCTGCTTCTGAATCGCAAGGGAGCGGTTGTATTTAGCGGTGGTATTATTGGGGCTTACTTCCACCACTTCATTGTAAGCCGATTCTGCCTGCTGGTACTGCTGCTGCTTGTACAGGTCATTGCCGCGTTGTATAGTTCTGTTAGCATCCTGCGCGTACAAATTGGCACCTGCCGCAAATAGGGATCCTATTATTAGTAAATTACTTTTCATACGCTCAGTTTCCTTTTTTCCGGTAAAAAATATTCAGCCAGCAATAAAATCAGCATCGCTGCGGCAAACCACCAGTAATAGGCTTTAAAATTGATGAGTGACACATCAGTATATGCCCTGGTCTCGATTTGCGAAAGCTGATCCATCAATTGTGTTACGGCTTCGTCCGTATCCTCCAAATGCACATAAACACCATTGGTTGTAGCTGAAACCTGCTTTAAAATATCTTCATTAAGTTTTGAGATCACTGCAGAACCGGTTGCGGGATCAACTTTATTTTGTCCTGTTGCCGGATCAGGAATATAGGACCCGTCAGGCGATCCGACGCCGACAGTATTGATCATTAGTCCGTACTCTGCCAATTCCTTTGCGGTAGTCACGGCTTCGGGATCATGATCTTCTCCATCCGAAATCAACACCATCGATTTAAACCTTCGTTCCGTCACATTAAAGGCATTTGAACTTCTCCTTATCGCTTCACTGATCACTGTGCCCTGTTGTGGAACCGCATCGGGCGAAGCGGACATTACAAACATCCGCGCGGCACCATGATCGGTGGTGAGTGGCATCTGCAGGTAAGCTTTACCAGCAAACAAAACAAGCCCGATTCGATTGTTTGGCATCTCATCCATCAGTTTACCAACCAACTGTTTGGCCCGTTCGAGCCTGTTCGGTGCAAGGTCGGTGGCCAGCATGCTCTTGCTCACGTCCAGCGCTATCACTACATCTATACCCTTCCTGTTCATACCCTCAGGGCCACCTGGTTTACGCAGGTCCATGGCCATGATCACTCCTGCGACAAAAGCCAGGCCCAACATACCAAACTTCAGGTTAAATAGACGTGGTGAATAGGAACGAGTAAGTGCTTTTACAAGATGCGTGTCACCAAACCGGCTATGCACCTTCTTCTTCCATTTTATAAGCAGGATAAAAAGGATAATGAAAAGGACGACAGCCGCGAACAGCCAGATAAACTCTTTATTGAAAAATTGATACCGCAAAATTTATATCATTTTTTCCCGGGTAAAGCCAAAATGTGTACCAGTCAACGCAAAGACTACACCAATCGTGGATTTCCTACATACGTCCTTCGAAGAATCCCTTTTCTTTTAGGATATCTTTCAGCATTTTCATCCTGATGTTGACCATATCGAAATCCGGGTCTGCCGATTCCAGGTTAAGTACAAAAAAATATGGATGCCTGTTTTCCTCGATCCAGCCAACAACCCAGCCCTGGTGTTTTTTTGTTTGTTCATTCCAAAATGCCCAACCGGTTTTATAGCCAAGCCGGTAATTGGCGTTATTCTCCATGAGCATCGCATTTCTCACCATTTCCTGGTAGGTTTTGAAAAAGGGCAACTGGTCAAAATACAGCCGCTTGACTAGACCCAACTGCTCATCGGGTGTAATCTTCAACGTATTATCGAGCCAGAAAGTATCAATGGGACCCGTGATCTTTTTAGTGCCATAGCCCAGGGAATCAAGCCAGAACTGCATGGTATCCTTCCCGATACGCCTCGCCACTTCCTGGTAATAGGGTACGGCGGATGCACGGAATGCCTCATACATATTGAGGTCACGGTTCCAGCTTTCAAAAGGTCTCAGTACACCATCCCATTTTATTACCATGCTGTCGCTGCTGATCTTGCCAGTCTGGAGGCCGATCAAAGAATTAACGATCTTAAAAGTAGAGGCAGGCAAAAAACTGCTGTCGCGGTAACGGGCGAGGTTATAAACTGTAAATTCCCCGGTTCCATTATCCATCAATGCAAAACAGCCAGTGACATTGTTGTCGATGAAATACTTTCCAAGACTGTCATCTTCGGTCACATTATTGGGGGAACATGAAATTATAACCATGCTGGCCAGCAGGCTAAACAAAATAGCTCTGATCATCATCTGAAAATTTGGGCAAAGGTAGATGCCCGGGGCCTGGTAGCAAACAGAAAATCAAATATATAAACCGCCCTTGGTCTTATAATGCTTTACGCCATGGCAATCTCTCTTGGTTGCCGCGCAGGATGACAGCATAAACACGACAACAACTGCCGCAAAAAGGCAAAGAAGGATCTTCTTCATTTCATTTGTTTAAAAGAGTACAGGAACTTGTTAATGGGAATTCAAAGGAGGGATCTGTAAAATTGCTTCATCGGCAGATTCAAATATAATTTATTTTCCTGATTTGACCTATAAAGCTACTCTTTTTTTAGGCGCGTTCTTTAAGTAAACGCCGGGTTAAATGCTTTTGTTGTAGTCACATGAAATTAATATACATTTATACTTATCAAATCAAAACCATCTATCATGAGACATGTATTTTTCCTCGGGGCAGTGGCTATCTGCCTGTTTACAGCCTGCAATAACAATAAAAAACCCGGGATAACCGTAACCAGCGAGGACGGTAAAACCACGGCAACCATCAATACCGA
>JAEYVW010000167.1 GCA_023429365.1 Bacteroidota bacterium | reverse complement strand
CAAACACATTCTTCGGTTTTTATTTTAGCTTCTTTTACTTTAGAATGAAGCCGGGAATGCTTTTGTTGAAATAGAAGGACAACTAAAATCAACATAGAGAATCCCGGCTTAACGCCGGGATTTTTTTTATGCCAGGCATTGGCGATGAAAGTATATCAGCGGGATTTGAACAAGCAATGAGCCTGAATTAATATAAAATGAAAGAAACAGGAAATAAACCCGAAACTGCGCCAGGAGAAACCAGGGCCGCCATCTTAGCTTCACCAGGCAGGATTGCCATACAGGGATATGAGGGCAGTTTTCACCAGGTAGCAGCGCGCCAGTTTTTCGGCAAGGACGTAGAGGTTTTGCCATGTGCCACATTTCGTGAAGTGGTCCGACTGGCTTCAGCGAAAAAGGAAAGTGAAGGTGGCATTATGGCTATTGAAAATTCAATTGCCGGGAGCATCTTACCCAACTATAACCTGCTACAAAAAAGCAATCTCAGGGTCACGGGCGAAGTTTACCTGCATATCCGCCAAAACCTATTAGTGAATCCTGGCGTCAGGATCGAAGACATTCGCGAAGTCCATTCACATACTATGGCGTTGCAACAATGCTACGACTTCCTGGATAAACATAAATGGAAACTGGTGGAGACTGACGACACCGCTTTAAGTGCAAGGCATATTTACCAGCACAAAAGCAAACATATCGCTGCTATAGCCAGCAGGCTTGCGGCTGAGTTGTTTGACCTCGATGTGATCGCTCCAAATATCCATACACTTAAGAACAATTACACAAGATTCCTGGTAGTGCAACGGGAAGATCTGGCCATACCTGTGGAAGGCGCTAATAAAGCGTCGGTAAATTTTCATACGGATCACTCACGCGGAAGCCTGGCCAAAGTACTGATGCGTATTGCAAACGGCGGGATTAATCTCAGCAAATTGCAAAGCTTTCCCATTCCCGGAAGCGACTTCAGGTACAGTTTTCATGCGGATATGGAATTCGACTCTGTAGACCAATTCGAAGCGATCATGAAAGAAATAAAACCCCTGACAGAAGAGCTAAGAGTTTATGGTATTTATAAAAGTGGCAAATCATCAACATGAACCATTCATTACATTTAAAAAAACTCTGTAGGAGTTATGCGAACCAGTAAAAGACTTGAAGGCATTAGCGAATATTATTTTTCTCAGAAACTGAGAGAGATAGACCAGTTAAATAAGGCCGGTAAAAACATCATCAACCTAGGCATCGGGAGTCCCGACATGCCGCCACACCCCGACGTGATAAGCGTGCTGCAGGAGGAAACTTCAAAAGCCGGTGTACACGGTTACCAGGGTTATAAAGGTTCACCCGTTTTGCGAAATGCGATCAGTGCATGGTATAATAAATGGTATCAGGTGCAACTGGATCCTGATACAGAAATACTACCGTTAATAGGAAGTAAAGAAGGGATTATGCATGTCTGTATGACTTATCTTGATAAGGGCGACGAAGTGCTGGTGCCCGATCCGGGATATCCAACCTATCGAAGCGCGGTAAAATTAGCCGGAGGAAAATGCGTCGATTACAAATTGATAGCAAAGAATCGTTACGAACCCGACTTTGACAGGCTGGAAAAGATGTTACAGAATCGGAAAGTGAAGAAAGGTATAAAACTGATGTTTGTCAATTATCCCCATATGCCTACGGGGCAGCGGCCCGATCGGCACCTGTTTGAAAAACTCGTAGCATTTGGCAGACAGCATGAAATTCTAATTGTACATGATAACCCTTATAGTTTTATCCTAAATGAAAAACCAATGAGTCTGCTCAGCGTTGCAGGTGCAAATGACTGCGTGGTTGAGTTGAATTCGCTTAGTAAAAGTCATAACATGGCCGGCTGGCGGATTGGAATGCTATGTGGGGCAAAAGATAGAGTAGACGAAGTGTTACGATACAAAAGCAATATGGATAGCGGCATGTTTCTGCCTGTTCAAATGGCTGCAGCAACTGCACTTGGCCTGGATGATGATTGGTATAGAAATGTGAATCAAATTTATCATCAACGGAGGGAAAGAGTCTTTGAATTGCTGGACCTGGTCGGTTGTAAATATTCAAAAGACCAGTCAGGGCTTTTTGTTTGGGCAGCCATTCCTAAAAAATATAAGGATGGTTATGAATTGAGTGATGAGATCCTTTATAACAGCCAGGTCTTTATTACACCCGGCGGGATTTTCGGAAATGGAGGAAATAAATTCATACGGGTTAGCCTATGCGGCTCGATGGAAAGATTTGAAGAAGCGATTAAAAGGATAAAAAATTCATTAATCCAAGCCGGGACTGCAGCCGTAGAAAAAGTGGTTTAATATTTCGACTCAAAGAAAAACTAAAATGGAAAATACTAAGTCGTTGAAAGCTGATGGGGCCAAAGGAAAAGCGGCGCGGAAGACTATCGCCATTGTCGGCATAGGTCTGATTGGTGGCTCACTGGCTATTCAATTACATGAAAAAAAGTTGTCATCGCGGTTGATCGGCGTTGATGCTAATCCCGATCATGCGGATAAAGCATTAGAATTGGAACTAGTTGACGAGGTATTACCATTAGCTGAAGCGATCGAGCAATCTGATGTCATCGTACTGGCAATACCAGTTGACAAACTGGTAGATCTGTTGCCCACGATCATGGATAAGGTAGAGCGGCAAATTGTCCTCGATCTCGGTTCAACCAAGAGTCAGCTCGTTTCTTCCATTAAAGATCATCCCAAAAGGGGAAGATATGTAGCCACGCATCCTATGTGGGGAACCGAATACAGTGGTCCCCAGGCGGCGGTGCGTGGCGCCTATGAAAATAAGGCTGTCATTATTTGTGATGCAGCACAAAGCGATGCAGACGCGCTGGACTGGGTAAAGGACATGTACAAAAAAATTGGAATGCATCTTTTAGAAATGGATGCCAGGTCACATGATCTGCACGCGGCCTATGTGAGCCATATTTCCCACATCACTTCATTTGCGCTTGCCAATACGGTGCTGGAGAAAGAAAAGGAGCAGAATGCCATTTTCGAACTGGCCTCTGCGGGTTTTGAAAGCACGGTACGACTTGCAAAAAGTAATCCCCAGATGTGGGTGCCGATCTTTATGCAGAACAGGGTGAACGTCCTTGATGTTTTGTCCGAGCATATTGCGCAATTGACAAAATTTAAGGAAAGTATTGAGAAGGGGGATCATAACTTATTACAGCATCTTATTGAAGAAGCCAACAAGATCAGGAGAATCATAAAATAAAAATATCATCACGCCCTTTATTCGGAGGGTACTAACTTTACAAACCAATAAATTATATGCAAACGACAGAAAAATCAACCAGGGAAGATGTGCAAAAGGCCTGGAGCAAGCGCCCACTTGTTATAAGCGGTCCCTGCAGTGCAGAAACAGAAACGCAGGTGCTTGAAACAGCGCAGCGCCTTGCAGCAACTGGTAAGGTCGATATGCTTCGCGCAGGTATCTGGAAGCCACGCACCAAGCCCGGTTTATTTGAAGGCATTGGCGCCAAAGGTTTGCCCTGGCTGCAGCAGGCAAAAAAATTAACGGGATTGCCCACCACAGTTGAAGTTGCTACCGGCAAGCAGGTGCAGGATGCATTGACATTTGATGTAGATGTGTTGTGGATCGGTGCCCGCACAACTGTAAACCCGTTCAGTGTGCAGGAGGTAGCCGATGCCCTGCGTGGAGTAGATGTTCCAGTACTGATCAAGAACCCTATCAACCCTGATCTCGAACTTTGGAGTGGCGCAGTAGAACGTGTGGCGAGAGCAGGTGTTAAACAGATCGGATTGATACACCGTGGATTTTCTTCCTACGGCAATACAGAGTTTCGCAATGCACCGATGTGGCATCTCGCTATTGAAATGAAACGGCGGAATCCCGGCATGCCGATCATCAATGATCCTTCACATATCTGCGGCCGCCGCGATATCATCCAGGCGATCTCACAAAGAGCCATCGACCTCGATTTTGACGGGTTGATGATCGAAAGTCATATCGATCCTGACAATGCCTGGAGCGATGCCAAGCAACAGATCACACCGGAGCAACTAAAAGAAATGCTGGATGCCATCATCTGGAGAAAAGAGGATGTCAATTCGGAGGAATATCATGCGGCACTTGAAAAACTGCGTCAGCAGATCAATCACCTTGATGACGAACTGATGCAGATACTTGGTCAGCGCATGATGATTGCAGAAAAGATCGGGCAGTATAAAAAGGACAACAATATCACGATCCTTCAGACCAATCGCTGGAATGAAATATTGGAGAGAGCTGCAACGAGGGCGGAAAAAATGGGGTTGAGCAAGGAATTCATAACGAAGTACTTTGACGCAGTACACATGGAAAGTATCAATCATCAGAAAAAAGTGATGGACCAGTAACGGCTGTATTCAATTCTACTGCTGTAGTAAATTATGACTAAGCGTACTTACAATTTTTCGGGTTCATCTACGGATTTCTATTTTGCTTATGGTATCAGCCATTTAAAAGCAATTACAGATCCAAAGTCAACCGTTCTGATTACAGACGAAAATGTTTTCAGGGCTCATGCCAGGCGATTTAAAGGATGGAATACGATCGTTTTGAAACCTGGCGAAGAGTTTAAGGTGCAGGCGACTGTTGATTCGGTTATTGAACAACTGATTTCACTGGAAGCCGATCGCAAAAGCACAATTGTCGGAATTGGTGGAGGCGTCATAACAGATATTACAGGTTATGTAGCTTCGGTATACATGCGGGGAATACGATTTGGTTTTATTCCGACCTCCTTGCTGGCAATGGTCGACGCTTCGATCGGCGGGAAAAATGGTATTGATGTTGGCGTATACAAGAATATGGTGGGTGTAATTCGACAACCTGCTTTCATCCTGCATGACATGGTTTTCCTAAATTCCTTGCCACAGGCGGAATGGGAGAATGGATTTGCAGAGATCATCAAACATGCCTGTATAAAAGATGCGGCCCTTTTTAGTGAATTGGAAACTTTGTCACTTAAGAGATACCAGAAGAGTAAAACCGCGATCTGTGAACTGGTGCAACGTAACGCGTTGATCAAGGCAAACGTGGTAAAAAAAGACGAATTCGAGAAAGACGAACGGCGACTTTTAAATTTCGGACATACCCTGGCACATGCCCTGGAGAACCAATATGAACTGATGCATGGCCAGGCAGTCGCGATCGGCATGACTTACGCCTGCCATATTTCTGAGCAGCTAGCCGGATTTAAACAAACCAGTCGTGTAATAAAATTAATAGAAGCATACGGTCTTCCAACTTATTCAGTATTTGATAAGCAGAAAGTGTTTGAAGTGCTAAAAATGGATAAGAAAAGAGAGAAGAAGGAAATGAATTATGTGTTGTTGGAAAAAATAGGAAGGGGAGTCGTCAAATCGATACCCTTAACAAAACTGGAGAAAATTATCAATGAGTTTTAAAGTTACGATACAACCTTCACAACTGAAGGGCGCCATCCAGGCGCCAGCTTCCAAAAGCTCCATGCAGCGTGCCTGCGCTGCAGCGTTACTGGCAAAAGGAAGAACTGTGATACAAAACCCGGGTCATAGCAATGACGACAAAGCAGCATTGGGGATCATTCAATCGCTGGGCGCTACCACAGAACTGATCGATGGTGACTGGCAGGTTGATAGTAATGGTGTAGATCCGGTAGCCAGCAAGGTTAATTGTGGTGAGAGCGGGCTTAGTATTCGCATGTTTGCCTCTATCGCAGCCCTGAGTGAAAAGGAGATCAGCATCTTGGGAGAAGGCAGCCTGTTGACCAGGCCCATGGATTTTTTTGATGAGGTTTTTCCAAAATTACAGGTATCGATCAATAGTAATGAGGGGAAATTGCCCTTAGTGATACAGGGCCCTTTACAGCCTGCTAATATTGAGGTGGATGGCTCCCTGAGTTCACAGTTCCTGACAGGTCTTCTATTTGCTTATGCGGCAGCTGATGCCAGGGGCGTTTCAATCAGGGTAAAGAATTTAAAAAGCAAACCCTACATAGACCTGACTCTGGATGTAATGAAGCAGTACGGAATGAAGCTACCTGAGAACAGGAGTTATGAAGAATTTTATTTCAATAGCGAGCCCCATCAAAGTACCCAGTTGGTACGGAACTATACAGTAGAAGGTGACTGGAGCGGCGGTGCATTTTTGTTGGTAGCCGGCGCTATTGCTGGCCCAATCGCGGTGAGGGGCCTCGATCTTACTTCCACCCAGGCAGATAAAGCCATTGTCGATGCCCTGATGTCGGCAAATGCTGGTATCGCAATGGATGGAAAAGCAATTCAACTTGTCCCAACTGAAATGAATTCCTTTGAATTCGATGCTACTGATTGTCCCGACCTGTTTCCGCCACTGGTAGCCCTGGCCGCCTATTGCCATGGTGACACCCGTATAAAAGGCGTAAGCCGCCTGACGCATAAAGAAAGCAACCGGGCGCTCACCCTCCAGGAAGAATTTGGTAAGATGGGGGTACGGATCAAATTGGAAGATGATATCATGGTTGTACAGGGGGGAACTGGTGTCAGGGGCGCCATCGTTCACTCAAGACATGACCATCGTATTGCAATG
Source organism: Bacteroidota bacterium (assembly GCA_023429365.1). GTDB lineage: Bacteria > Bacteroidota > Bacteroidia > Chitinophagales > Chitinophagaceae > Terrimonas_B. The sequence goes on along the minus strand of JAEYVW010000167.1, from coordinate 12,060 downwards.
GCATGCGCGGTTGCCGCTTTGAAAGCAGGAACACAAACAATAATACAGGAAGCGCAGGCCGTCAAAAAATCCTATCCTGATTTTTATAATGATTTGGAAAAATTGGGTGCCGGTGTATCTTTAAACAATAAGATAAGATTGCATGAATAGTTTCGGGCGAATTTTCCGGGTACATATTTTTGGCGAATCCCATGGTGAATCTGTCGGTATTGTGATCGATGGATGTCCCGCGGGACTCGATGTTTCGGCCGACGATCTCCTGCCTGATCTTGAAAGAAGAAAAGGTGGCCGGCAAAAAGGCACGACACCGCGGCAGGAACCCGACTATCCTTTTTTCAAAAGCGGTCTGTTTAATGGGAAAACAACAGGAGCGCCCATTACCATACTCTTTGAAAATACCAATACCAGGAGTAGTGATTATGAAAAGCAACGCAGTTTTCCCCGACCTGGTCATGCCGATTGGGTTGCGCATAAAAAATTTGGCGGTAATGAGGATTATCGTGGGGGCGGGCATTTCAGTGCACGCCTGACGACGGGTCTGGTTGCGGCAGGTTCGATCGCTAAGAAAATACTTGGGACAGGAATAAGCATTCAATCCGCAGTAACAGAAATTGGAGGTGAGGCAGATCTTGAAAAAGGACTCCAGAGGGCAATCGATGCCAAGGATTCGGTAGGTGGTATTGTAGAGTGCCGGGTGAATGGTTTGCCGGTGGGTTTGGGAGAACCTTTTTTTGATTCGATGGAATCCCAACTGGCGCATATTGCATTTGCAATACCTGCTGTAAAAGGTGTAGAGTTTGGAGCCGGGTTTGCGGCGGCTAAAATGTTTGGCTCGCAGCACAATGACGCGATTGAGGACATGGAAGGAAAGACGCGCACAAATCATGCAGGCGGCGTGGTAGGAGGGATCAGTAATGGCAATGATCTGGTATATCGCATTTCGATAAAACCTACCGCTTCAACGCCAAAGCAACAGAATAGCCTGAATTGGGAAACCGGGAATGTGGAAGATTTTTCAATTAAAGGTCGTCACGACCTGTGTGTTGCGCTGCGGGCGCCTGTGATACTGGAAGCAGCAACTGCAATAGTTTTGGTTGATTTCTATTTGATTGAGCAACATTCTAAAAGAGTATTAGCAAAATAAAGAAGGACAAATATGCCCATCATTTATCATGTCACGACAGCTTCCGAGTGGAATGCAGCAAAATCGAGTGGATCTTACGAAACTCCATCACTTAAGGAAGAAGGATTTATTCATTGTTCCCAGGATCACCAGGTTGCCGGTGTTTTGGAAAGATATTTTTCTGCCAGGGAAGGGCTGGTCAAACTGGTGATCGATACCGATAAACTAACCAGCAAATTTGTTTTCGACTGGTCACCGTCCTCACAGGACACTTTTCCCCATGTTTATGGTCCCATCAATATTGATGCTGTAGTGGAAGCCATTGCGATTTAGTGGTATGCCGCATTTGTAAAAAAATAACAATAGCATCCTTCTAATGCAGAAAGGATTGCTTATTTTGTTAGTTGTATACCTTGTGAATAAATGCGTAAAGTGGACAAAGTATCATCATCAATTATGTGTAACAGAATTCTCTACATTTTCATTTGCATATACTCGGTCCTTTTTATTGCTGCCTGTAATGTTGCTAGCGCTCCACCTGAAACTGATATCGCCCAGACCCCCGAAGAACTAGATAAGAAAACACCCGAGATCATTCAAAGTGCGTTGCGTTTTGCAGAGCAGAATCATTGGAAGCTGGAGGATTCATTATTGTTAGCCTTTACACCACAGATGTTGCAGGTATATGAAAAAAGCGGTTTTGCTACAGCCTGGAGTCAAAAGGAACAATGGAAACCGCTTGCCGATTCTTTACTCCGGTTTATTGCCGATGCGAAACTGTACGGGTTATTTCCTGAAGACTATCACTTTCATCGGCTGGATACAATTGCAAGACGATTACTGAATGATACACTGGCCCGGAAAGATGCCGTTTTATGGGCAAAAGCCGATCTCGCCTTGACCGACGCTTTTTTTCATATCGCCAGGGATCTCAAATTAGGCCGACTACCGGCAGATAGTATGACGCAGCGCAAGGATTCTGTTTTGTCCGATAGCATGTACACCCATTTATTCACGACCGTGCACCAACGTGGTGTCTTAACAGAAGTCTTTAATGGACTGGAGCCTGTTCATCCCGGCTATCACGCGTTAAAAAATGGCATCAGACATTTTTTAGACAGCTCTGACAATCGGGATTATACAAAAGTGCCTGCCTCCAGGAAGGACCCGGCTTTTGCGTCTGCGTTGCAGCGCCGGCTGTATGAGGCTGGCTATATCTCTTACGACAGTACCATGGCCGATTCAGTGCAGATGGCAGAAGCAGTAATGAAGTTCCAGGAGGCCAAAAGAATTAAAGTGGATGGGAAAGTAGGAGACGAAACGATCCGAGTGCTAAATGACTCCGACAAGGACCGGTTTATAAGGCTGGCCATCACGCTAGACAAATACAAAATGCTTCAGGAGAAAATGCCAACCCGTTATGTGTGGGTGAACCTTCCTGCTTACAATTTGAAGTTGGTTGAAGAGGATTCTGTTTTGTTGTCATCTAAAATTGTTTGTGGCAAACGGATTACCCCCACGCCATTACTGACCAGCGCGATTTCAGATATGATCACATACCCTCAATGGACGATCCCCACCAGTATTATTGTAGCCGAGATTTTGCCGGCATTGAAAAGAGACACCAATTATCTCGCACGAAAGGGATATAGCCTGATCGACAACAACGGCGATGTCGTCAACCCCGGAGATGTCGACTGGTCGAAATACACGAAGGGCATCCCATATAAAGTGGTACAGGGAAGCGGAGATGAAAATGCGTTGGGCGTGCTGAAATTTAATTTTCCAAACAAATATGCTGTCTATCTCCACGATACCAATCAACGATATCTATTCAGCCGGGATCAGCGTTCACTCAGCCATGGTTGCGTAAGGGTGCAGAAGTGGGAGGACCTGGCTCATTATATCGTACGTTACGACAGCAGAGACCTGACTGGCGAAAAGCGCTATGCCGTGGGCGATTCGATGCGAGCCTGGTTGACGCGAAAGGAAAAACACGTGATACCGGTTAAAAAACGCCTTCCAGTTTATATCCGTTATTTTACCTGCGAAGGCCAGGACGGGAAGGTTATCTTTCACGATGATATCTACGGCCACGACAAAATCATCCGGGAAAAATACTTTGCGGGAAAATAAAGAAAGCCAATTTTGTCTGGCCAGGATGGCATAATTCCAGATGCTTTTTGGGGCAATTTGATACCGGTTTTCGCACTGAAAATATGGGTAATAATTTATTTTAGGATGTACAGTAGACCCGCTATTTTTGTCTGGTTTAAAACAAAAAGACTGCTTATGAAGAAGGTTTTAATTGCTTTTTTGGCCATATTTATGGTGGCGTCGTCCTGCTTTTCCCAGGACGATGAGATCAGGCCTGCAGCGATTGGCGTAAGTTTTATTTTTAATGATTTTACTACTGCTGACCGTATTCGCAGCTCATCACTATCGAGTGTTTTATCGAAGAAGCAATGGTCTAAACTGTCTGAGATGTCGCCAGGCATTGCCATTAGCTATTTCAAGGGCTTGAGAAAGCATATTGATTTCGCGGGTACGCTCGCAGGTTCTTTCGTGAACTATGAACTTCAAAATCGCCAAAATTCATCTGGTGATAAATTCCTGCTTGAAGCCGATGCTTCCCTGAATTTTAAGATGGTTTCTGAAAAGTACTGGGTTCAGCCGTATGTGATCGCAGGATTGGGAGCCCAGATGTTTGCAGGTAAGCATTTTGGTGCATTTATACCTACTGGTCTTGGCATTAAGATAAACTTCCTTGATGACACCCATTTATTTGTAGCCAGCCAGTATCGGATCCCGGTTACCAAGGAAACAGCCAGCTACCATTTTTTACACCAGATCGGCATTGCCGGCAGGATCGGACCCAAAAGGGCACCTGTGGTGAAGGCATTGCCACCTACGCCGCCTCCACCGCCACCACCACCTCCAACGGATAGTGATAAGGATGGTGTGATTGACAGCCTTGACAAATGCCCCGATACTCCGGGCCTGGCCAAATATGAAGGCTGCCCGATCCCCGATAGGGATAAGGATGGCATCAATGATGAGGAAGACAAGTGCCCCGACCAGGCTGGTGTAGCCAGGTACCAGGGTTGCCCGATCCCTGATACAGATAAGGATGGTATCAATGATGAGGAAGACAGATGCGCTGGTGAACCCGGTCCTGCGAGCAACCAGGGCTGCCCGGAGATTAAAGAAGAAGTAATACAGAAGGTAAATTATGCCGCACAGAATATTTATTTCGCAACCGGTAAGTCGACATTGTTGTCCAAATCATTTAAAGGCCTGGATGAAGTGGTGCAGGTATTGAAAGACGATCCTGCTTTAAAATTGGCAATTGACGGTCATACCGACAATGTAGGCGCTGATGCATTGAACCAGAAATTGAGCGAGAACCGCGCAGCCGCTGTTAAAGCGTACCTGGTGAAAAAAGGCGTGGATCCAAACCGTCTAACTGCTGCTGGTTTTGGCGAAACACAACCTGTAGCTGATAATAAGACCGCCGCTGGTCGCCAGCAGAACCGCCGCGTTGAGTTGAAGTTGAATTATTAAAAAGTCGTCGATAGCACTTAAGAAAAAAGCTACCTTTCACCAGGTAGCTTTTTTTATGAAGGTTATGAAACCAGATTAGCTTTTATTCATGATAGTCACTACGGGAATCCTGGAACCATAGGATAATAATTTATTAGTAATGCGGTTCCAAAAACCTGGCAGTCTAAAATCTTTGACCGGGTTAACCATAATCAGGTCGGCATTAATTTTCTTTGAAAACTCGAGAGTGCTTTTAGCGAGGTTTTGACCTTCAAGTAAAAAGCACTGAACGGGAATGGTTGAAATACTTTGTACCATTTCCAGGGCGCTGTCAAGAATAGTCTGCGATTTATCGCCTGCATGTTTACGCAGGGAAACAAAGTATACCGTTGATTTGAATGCTCTGCCAAGAAGTGCCGCCAGCCTGATTTGCCGGACCGGAATTTCGCCAGAAACGGGCAACACGATCTTTTTAAAATGACAGATCAGGCCACCCGATCTTACGGCCAGTACCGGGATATTCGTTTTCTTGGCGAGTCGGCTGATCGATACAGAGGAAATGATTCGCTGAATAAGGTTGAATTTGGAAAGGCCTGTCACAACCAGGTCCATTTCATATTGTTCGATATAGTTGGATAGTTGCGACTGGCTATTACCCGAAAGAACACTGATCTCCAAAGTTCCTTCACCACAAAGCTGGTTGGTGTACAGCGTTTTTAACTGTTCAAGCTTTTTTAATGCGATTTCAGTGTTGGTATTTCGGCGGAATAAAGGGTGTGACCCGGTGATATGTACCAGGTGAACGTTACAATTAAAACTATTGGAAAGTTCTATCGCTTTCGCGATGGCCCATTTGTTTTTGGTCGTAAAATCAATTGGTACAAGGATGTTATAAAGCTTGTTGGCCATAAGCAATAATTTTACGTGTTATAAAAATAATATTTCTTACGCTAATGCCAGTAATGGCTCGAAATCCCTGGTTTTGATCGAGCTGTCGGCAATTTTCTCAAGTAATTCATCAGTCGTGCAAAACGCTACGCCTTTCCCTGCATAGGTAATCATGCACCGGTCATCTTTGCTATCTCCCACGGCGATGCAGTTGTTCAGTTTCACGTTATACTTTTCACACAAATATTGAAGCGCATTTGTTTTACAAAACGAATGACCACAAATACTATCAGGTGATCCAAAGAAATAAGAAGGCAGGTTCACTTCTCCGGTTGCTTTGCCTTCAAAAAATTCAAGCTGGTGTGCCACTGAAAAATCTGCGCCGATCTGCTGTTTTACATAGTTTGTTATCAACGAATAGCTATGACTGAGAATGCCCACCAGGTAGCCTTTATCCTTATACACCTTAACGACTTCTTTGATGTTTTCCGCCATTTCCATGCTGCTGATCACATGCAATAGATCATCAATGGTATTATTCTTTAAAAGAAGTCCAATTCTTTTCGTCAGGATGATTGGGTCTTTTTCATTAAAACGCAGTTCGTCCAGTTTTGGTTTGAATCCGAACTCTTTAGCACATTCATCGATAAATCTGTTGACCAGGATCGTTTCATCCATATCAAAGATGATCATCTTTTGGTAGGATGAAAGGTTTTCCCGGAGCACATTGTTCATTTCCCGCTGGATCGCCTCCAGGGAGTTCACGCTTTCCTGGGTCAGTTCATTACTATGGTGCCGCTGGGCTTTGCTGATGATGGCCCTTGACACTTCACCGCTCATTTTTCCAAGCGCCTCCCAGGGTTTACTCTTGTTTTCGATATAACCAATATTCACCTCCTGCACACGGGCCTTCATGAGGTACATATCAATTAAGATGCCTATATCAACACCGTAGTCGTTGAAAAACTCGATTTTTTGAAAAAATGATTTTTTCCCTGCTATCATTCCGCTAAGAGGCTGCGAAAAATGCGATAACCCTGGGAAAATGATTGCCAGCAGAGGCTTTGCGACCAGCTCTGTTACCCTGCCTGCATTACGGGCAAAAGCTCCTTTTACAAAATCGGCTTCGTTATTTATCAACGGTGCTGCCAGGTTTGTAATAGATTTTTCAGGGTAGGGGTCAATATCCGCGTCGAGAAAAACTATAAATTCATTGCTCGAGGTTTCAATACCTTCTTTCATAGATATCCCTTTGCCCCGGGCTGCGCTTACAATCACTTTCGCACCCGCTTCCTGCGCAATACCAATGGTGTTATCCTCCGACTTGTCATCTACGACAATCACTTCCGAAACTGATGGTTCGGAAAAACAAAACCGAACGACCTGTCCAATCGTTTTTTCTTCATTCAATGCCGGTATGATTACAGAAAGCATATTTGTTTTTCCCTTTTGTGAAAACGAATGATGGTGCTGATAAGTTCAGATTTCCTGCTCAGTCTATTGAATTATAAATCAGGCCCTGCAACCGCGAGGCCAGATTGAAAGGCCTGCTGCCGGTCGTGCGGAAGGTAGTGATTATATCGCTAATGAAAGTTAAAAATCCGGTTAGAAAATCGGTGTCTTTTTCTAATGTGTTAGGATCAGGTGAATAAAAAAAGTCTGGCGGATGGACCCGCCAGACTTACCTGTGAATATTATGGAATTAGATTAATAATCATTGCCATATCCACCACGGTCACGGTTGTAACCGCCGCCGCCGCCTTTGTTGTAGCCGCCGTTGCCGCCTTTTTTGAAGCCGCCACCGCCACCATTGCCAAAGCTTCTTTTCTTGAAGCCACCGCCTCCAGCGCCACCTTCAGGTTTTGGCCTGCTTTCATTGACGACAATATTGCGACCGTCAACTTCGCTGCCGTTCAACGCAGCAATTGCCGCCTGGGCCTGGTCGTCATTGGGCATTTCCACGAAACCAAAGCCTTTGCTACGGTTGGTGAATTTGTCGTTAACGATTTTTGCAGAAGTTACTTCACCATGAGCGGCAAAAAGATTGGAAAGATCCTGATCTTTCAGGTTCCAACTTAGGTTTCCTACGTAAATGTTCATTTTGAGAGTTTTAAAAAAATAAAAAAGTGCTAACAGTAAACAGTAACCAATGAACATTCTACGTTTATACCGAAACGTTCAGGACTTATAAAACTGTAAAGAACACCAAGACAATACAAAATAAAGGATTTTTCTTTGACATTTTGAGAAATTATTGTATAGTCGGATGAGAGAGGGCATCATTCGAATGTAATTCGTTGATTTATAAATAATTGCATTTAGGTGTGGACAAAAAAAGTCCCCGGTGAAACCGGGGACTATCACTAAAAGGTTATTGAGCGTTTATTCAGCGGTTACTTCAAAATCCACTTCTGTACTATGTCCATTTCCGAAATCAATATTGGCTTTATAAGTACCCAGTTCTTTCACATCTTCAGGAATTGAGATTTTCTTGCGATCGATCTCATATCCTTTTTGCTCGCGAATAGCGCGGCTTACCTGCAATGAAGTGATGCTACCGAAGATCTTTCCGCTTGTACCGGTTTTTGCGCTAAGCTTCAAAGGTGCTTCGTTCAATTTAGCGATAACGCTGTTGATTTCAGCCAGCATTTTCGCTTCTTTCTTAGCAGCCTGTTTCAATCTTTCTTCCAGTTGTTTGCGGTTTCCCGGATTGCTCTCGATGGCAAGCTGGCGGGGGAACAGGAAGTTGCGGGCGTACCCATTTTTTACTTTCACTACCTCGTTGGTAGCACCCAGGTTATCTACATCCTGAATTAAAATGACATCCATGTTTTTCTTTTTGTTCACCATGACCCAGTCGGTCGGAACCGACTGTCTTTCCCCAGTGGGAAATTAGGGTGAGGTTATTTTAAAAGGTCTGTTACGTAAGGCAAAAGTGCCATCTGACGAGCCTTCTTGATCGCATCAGATACTTTGCGCTGATATTTCAGGCTGTTACCGGTCAGACGACGGGGTAATAATTTACCCTGCTCATTCAAAAACTTTTTCAGGAATTCTATATCCTTATAATCGATATAGTGCATGCCGTATTTTTTGAAACGGCAGAATTTTTTTACCCTTTTATCGCTTTTAATTGCGGTCAGGTATTTAATCTCATTCTTTGCCATGTGTTATGCCTCCACTTCTTTTTCAACTCCTGTTTTTACACCACTTCTCTTTTTGGCATTGTACTCGACGGCGTATTTATCGAGTTTGGTACAAAGGTGACGGAGTACAGACTCGTCACGTAAAAGCTGAATCTTCAGCTTTTCATTGAAGTCGGATGGCGCAGTGTATTCCAGTACCCAGTAAAGACCTGTTGTCTTTTTTTGGATCGGATACGCCAGTGATTTCAGTCCCCATGGGTTTTCAGCTACGATGGTACCACCATTTTCGGTGACCAGCGCGGCGAATTTTTTTTGTTCTGCTTTGAACTCATCGTCGCTCAGAACAGGGGTAAAAATCACCATCAATTCGTAATTGTTCATTTACGTGTGTTTGTGATTAAAAATTTGTTTATCCCATTGCTTTTGTCAACGGGGCGGCAAAGATAGGGATTTGCCGCGAAAAGCCAGAGCCAGGTACCCTGTATTTTCAAATGCGGAAAACGTACACATATATTCGACCTGGCAGGAGAATAATTTATGCAAATGTATGATGTACAATAACTAATAACTTACCAGCTTCCGGACGGGCGACAATCGATTACCCGTAATTGAAGACTTTTTTCACCGTTCCATTCATTTATGTCGAGTTTGTAGACGATGTCGCAAGGCTGCTTTTGCTTGAGGCATTCATATTTATCATGCAAATTGAAGCCAATACCTGTAAAGATCCGACCGTCCTGCCTGAGTGAAAACCTGAGATGGTTTTCTTTGACTATGCGCGAGTAACCGGTGTCAACTACATTCCTGGTCAGAAATACGGGTCGCAAATTCTCGGGACCGAAGGGTTCCATCTGATTGAGGATATTGTAAAATGGCCAGGTGATATCATCGAAACTTATTTCGGCGTCAATTACAATTTCCGGGATTAAAAGATCAGGGTCTATCGTTGAGGCAACTATGTCTTCAAACTTTGCACGAAAAGCATCGATCTTGTCAATTTCCAGTGTCATACCCGCAGCTGCAAAATGACCGCCATAACCCAACAGGTGGTCACGGCAGGCATGAACTGCCTCATAAAGATTAAAACCTGGAACACTTCTGGCGCTGCCCGCAGCAAGGTTGCCAGATTGGGTAAGGATAATAGTAGGCCGGTAATATTGCTCAATCACTCGTGAAGCAACTATTCCAACTACACCTTTATGCCAATGTGGTTTGAATAAAACGGTAGACTTGCTGTTTATCCAGTTTTCATTCTCTTCGATCAGGGCCAGCGCCTCCTGGGTGGTGCTGGTATCGGCTTCCTTACGATTTGTATTGTCGCTATGTAATTGCTCCGCGAATGCCAATGCTTCTTCATACGTTTCCGATATAAATAACTGCACCGCTTTTGTGGCATCGTCCATCCTTCCGGCGGCATTAACCCTTGGGGCAATGATAAAAACAAGGTTATTGATCTGTAGTTGGGTTTGTACACCTCCAAGGTGACAAAGTGCTTTTATACCCGGGTTAGGATTTTCGTTAGCTTTTTGAAGGCCATAATATGCAAGTATCCTGTTTTCACCAGTAATCGGAACGATATCCGCGGCTATGGCTACTGCGGCCAGATCGAGGTATTCATAAACGCTTTGTTCAGGCAGTTTCAATTTCTCTGCGAGAGCAGTTATCAACTTGAAACCAACACCACAACCGCAAAGTTCTTTATAGGGATAATGGCAGTCTGATTGTTTTGGATTAAGTATGGCTATAGCTGGCGGTAAAATTTCATCGGGCAGGTGGTGATCGCAGACGACGAAATCAATTCCTATCGTTTTCGCATATGCTATCAGGTCATAGGATTTAATTCCGCAATCCAAAGAGATGATCAGCTTGAACCCGTTTTCATTTGCAAAATCAATCCCGGCCTTGCTTACACCATATCCTTCCCTGTACCTGTGCGGTATGTAAAAATCAACATTAAAGCCATTTTTTTTCAGGAAACTGTACATTGATGCCACTGCCGTCGTTCCATCCACATCATAGTCGCCAAACACCAGCACTTTTTCCTGGTTTTCAAGAGCGGGCAGTATCCGTTCGACGGCTTTGTTCATGTCCTTCATTAACCATGGATCATGCAGATGTGATAGTTGAGGCCGGAAAAAATCCCTGGCTTCATCGTAACTGGTAATGCCGCGCTGGGTAAGTATTTTACAGAAAACCGGGTTGATTTTTAGAACACTGTTCAGAGCTTCCGCTTTATCAGGGTCTCCGGCTATGATCGTCCATCTTTTTTCCATTCCTTCACTATTTTTCCAACACTAATATTTTCGGTCGGTGACATAAAGTACGAGATCTTCCAGGCCTTTCCTGGCATCGTTTTCAGGAAACTGGTGAAGGATTTCAAGCGCTTCTTTTTTATATGCATTCATTTTTTCCACAGCATATTCAATCCCGCCCGTTTCTTTAACCCGGTCAATGACCCATTTTACTTTCTCCTTGTCAAGGTTCTTGTTTTTGACAATGTAGATAATCTCCTTCCGGGTTTTCCTGTCCGTATTATTAAGCGTATAAATTAGCGGAAGGGTCAATTTTTTTTCTTTTATATCATTACCCGTGGGTTTACCAACATTGTCGCTGAAATAATCGAAAAGGTCATCTTTTATTTGGAAAGCGATGCCGGTTTTTTCCCCAAACAAACGCATTTTTTCGGCGATCGCATCATCATTGCTGGTAGACCAGGCGCCGGCAGAGCATGCGGAAGCGAGCAGGGATGCGGTCTTGTTTTGAATGATTTCGAAATAAATGCTTTCGCTGAGGTTGAGCGAACGGGATTTTTCGATCTGGAGCAGTTCACCCTCACTCATTTTCCGCACGGCATCTGATAATATGGTAAGAATTCTATGATCCTTGTGGTCGAGCGACATTAAAAGGCCTTTTGCCAGCAGGTAATCACCCACCAGGACCGAGACCTTATTTTTCCAAAGGGCATAAACTGAAAAAAATCCCCTTCTTTCCTGGGAATCATCGACTACATCGTCGTGAACCAGGGTGGCAGTATGCAATAATTCAACGAGCGAAGCTGCTCTGTAGGCGGGCTCAGTGATCTGGCCGCATAATTTGGCCGACAAAAGGACAAACATAGGCCGGAGCTGCTTTCCCTTTCGTTTTACTATATACCGCATGATCCGGTCAAGCAGGGGTGTCTGGCTCCTGACGGCCTCGCGGAAGCGGGATTCAAAAATTTTCAACTCAGCATTAATAAGTCCGGTGGGAAGGCTCATATGTTAAAAGCGGCAATTTACGGAGCAAAAAATTAATGTGTAAAGTCGCGCCTAAATAGGAGTTTTTTTTGACTAAGTAATTGAAAAATAAGAGTAAACCACG
>JAEYVW010000127.1 GCA_023429365.1 Bacteroidota bacterium | reverse complement strand
GCAAAGAAGGATTGCGGGCACGCAACCTGAGTTTTGAAACGTCCATATCAGAGTTCAGTTTGCTGGGTGAGTATTACCTGCTCAACCTTTACGATCACCGTATTTCACCATATGTATTTGCAGGACTTGCTATTTATCATTTCAATCCTTATGCTTACGACAGCAGCACCAAAGTTTTTCTCAAACCTCTTAGTACCGAAGGACAAGGGCTTCCGGGTTATGCTGACAGAGAACCCTATGGCCTGACCCAGGCTGCTATTCCATTTGGAGCCGGTGTAAAATTCGCATTCACGGACAAACTTCACCTGGGCCTGGAACTGGGAATAAGAAAATTGTTCACCGACTACCTGGATGATGTGAGCACTGACTACGCCGACCCTGCTGATCTGCTGGCGGGCAGAGGACAGCTGGCAGTGGATATGTCATACCGCGGCGATGAAGTAGGCAACCCCGTTTATCCTGCCAAAGGCGCACAACGTGGCAGCTCAAAAAATAAGGATAACTATTATTTCACGGGCCTTCATCTTACTTATCGCCTGGGTGGCGGAAGTTCCGGTGGTAGCGGGCTTTTTGGTGGTGGCCGCAAAGGCAACAAAAATGGCATCAATTGCCCTGTGAATGTATATTAAGTTACAAACGTGATTGTTTTGCTAACAATGAATGTCCAGTTAATTTCCAGAATCCCAACACGTACCTTTGCTTCTTTTATATTTAGGCATGGCGTACAAAAATCAACAGCATTTTATAGATATACTGGAAAAAGAAGGTGAACTGGTTCGGATCAAAACCTATGTTGACCCCAAACTCGAGATGGCCGAGATCACCGACCGCATGAGCAAGCAACCCGGAGGTGGTAAAGCGATCTTATTTGAGAATACCGGATATGATTTCCCCGTTTTAATGAACGCCTATGGCAGCGAGAAAAGAATGTGCCTCGCGTTGGGCGTGCAACGCCTTGATGACACCGCACATGAGATCGAGAATCTTTTCAAACTGCTCGCGTCACCCAAAGAAAGTATTATTGACAAATTAAAGATCCTTCCCAAACTCGGGCAGTTTGCTTCGTGGATGCCCAAGGTAAAATCCGGGAGAGGGGAGTGCCAGGAAGTGGTGATGGAAAAACCGGATATCACCAAACTGCCAGTCATCACCTGTTGGCCTAAAGACGGCGGTCCGTTTGTTACATTACCAATCATTCATACCAAAGACCCGCTTACACGATCGCGAAACGTGGGTATGTATCGCATGCAGGTGTTTGGTCCCACGCTCACCGGCATGCACTGGCATAAGCATAAGGTATCTGCCAAACATTTTAATGAGTATAAAAAACTGAATATGCGCATGCCCGTGGCCGTGGCACTTGGTGGCGACCCGGTGTATGCCTATTCGGCCACAGCACCCTTGCCGGAAAATGTAGATGAGTATATGCTCGCAGGTTTTCTTAGAAAAAGAAAAGTTGAACTGGTCAAATGCATCACACAACCGGAAGTGGAAGTTCCGACAGATGCTGATTTTATTATCGAAGGATACGTAGACCCCGGTGATGAGATGATATGGGAAGGACCATTTGGAGATCACACCGGTTATTATTCACTTCCTGACTGGTACCCGCGTTTTCATATCACGGCCATCACACATAAAAAAAATGCGGTGTACCCGGCGACCATTGTTGGCATTCCACCTCAGGAGGATGCCTGGTTGGGAAAAGCAACCGAAAGAATTTTCCTGGCGCCTATCAAAATGACCATGGTACCTGAGATCATCGATATGGAAATGCCGGTGGAAGGTGTTTTTCATAACCTTGTCATCACAAAGATCCAAAAAGAATATGCAGGCCAGGGACAAAAAGTAATGAACGCCATGTGGGGTGCCGGGCAAATGATGTTTAATAAGATACTTGTGATCACTGATGAATCAACCTCTATAACTAACTATAAAGAACTGGCTAAATATGTATTTGACAACCTGAACCCGGCCACCGATATCTATTTTTCGCAGGGTCCCATGGACGTACTGGATCACAGTTGCAGCAAAATGGGATTTGGCGGTAAAATGTGTATCGATGGCACCCGGAAATCTGAAGAGGAAAAAGATGAACGCTGGGTATCAGACGGAAATCAGGCCGCGGGAATCAATGGTACGGGGTTCGATAGCCAATTGATCATGTCAAAGTTCGAGGATGTGAAAGCAGTAAACTCCTCACTATTACAATCAGCGATACCCTGCCTGATCATCGCGGTTGAAAAAAACAGGAAGGGACATATCAGGGCCTTGCATGAGCAGATTGCTTTACTACCGGAAGTGGCTGGCATAAAAATGATCCTTTATGTGGAGCATACAGTGGATCCACATGACCTCACCACTGCGTTGTGGCGATTCTGCAATAACCTGGATCCCCGCCGTGATAGTATTCTAACCCGCCAGGAAATTTCGCATGAACCGGGAAAGTATACGGCCTGCATAGGACTGGATGGCACAAGGAAAACAAAAGAATGGGATGATTTCCAGCGTGACTGGCCCAATATCATTGTGGCAGATAATCAAACCATACAGGCGGTTGATGAGAAATGGGAGCAGTTGGGAATTGGGGCTTTTATTCCTTCTCCCTCGCTGAAATTCAAAACCCAGCTCTATGGTGAGGACGCTGTTGTCGACGATTAGAACTAAACCCTTAAATTGCTTGTTATAATCGTTATACCCTCGGGTCATCATCAAAGGAACAGCATACATGAAAAGAATAAGTGCAGTATTACTCGGAAGCATTATGGCAATATCAGCTCTTGCTCAAAAAAATAATACCGACCATACACTACTTTGGAAAATTAGTGGCAATGGCCTCGCTGAGCCTTCCTACCTGTTTGGTACTATCCACATGCTTTGTAAGGACGATGCCGTCCTCAGCGACAGCCTGAAAAATATTATCCAAAACGTCAAAGAGGTCTATTTCGAGGTGGACCTTGATAATATGTTTGAAATGCTGGGTGTAATGGGTAAGATGAAAATGAAGGGCGATACAACACTCCAGGACCTGCTTAATGAAGCTGACTACGAAAAAGTAAAAAATTACTTTGAAACAAAGGGGTCGATCCTGCCTTTTTCGATGCTTGAAACCTACAAGCCAATACTGGCTGCTTCTACGTTGCAACAAGGAGATATACCCTGCGAAACCACTGCCATGATGGAACAGGTGATCATGATGGAAGCTAAAGAGTATAACAAACCCATAAAAGGTCTTGAAAGCATGGGCTACCAGGCCGGTGTACTCGATAGCATTCCGTACAAATTGCAGGCAGAGCAACTGGTCAGTTATATCGATAATGCTATCAAAGGCAAAGACGAAGATGGCGAAATGGTTGAAATGCTGAACGCATACAAATCGCAGGACCTTAAGCGAATGGAAGAATTGATACTGAAAAGCGACCCAAGTATCTCAAATTATACCGACATCTTATTGCACAACCGCAACCGAAACTGGGTTGAAAAACTAAAAGACCTGATGCCTGGCAAACCATTACTCATAGCGGTAGGAGCAGGGCACTTACCGGGAAAAGAAGG
>JAEYVW010000117.1 GCA_023429365.1 Bacteroidota bacterium | reverse complement strand
CGGGAATTGAAAAATAATTGCATTAGCCCCGGCCGACCGGGGCTATTTTTTTATACCAGATAATCTATGTAAATCTGTACGTGGCGAGACAATTCACATTAGGCAAAAAAGAACGGCTCAAAAGCCGCAAACAAATCGAGCAGCTATTCAATAGCGGTCAAAGATTTGTTGTGCCCTCTTTCCGCGTCTTTTATTCTTTTGTGCCCGCTACTGATCAACAGGAAACTGAGTCGCTGCAAGCGGGATTTTCAGCCAGCAGCCGCAATTTCAGGACGGCGGTGAGCCGCAATCGTATCAAGCGACTGGCCCGGGAAGCCTATCGTCTGCAAAAGAATTTATTAAAGGATCAACTAAAGGAACAAAAGAGGAAACTGAATGTTTTCTTTATTTATACTGGAAAGGAATTGCCGGGATACAACGAAGTGTACGAAAGTATAAGACTGGCGCTCACCCGGCTTTCTGAGATCAACAAAAAACGCGTTTGAAAACAATCTTACATATACTAAGCCTCCCTTTTATCCTGCTGATAAAGATCTACCAGCTGGTTATCTCACCCTGGATCGGTCCCAAGTGCAGGTACACGCCCACCTGCTCACACTACGCGATGGAAGCCTTTAAAAAATATGGCGTGTTCAAAGGCTTCTGGCTTTCGGTAAAAAGAATTTCCCGTTGTCATCCCTGGGGTGGTAGCGGGTATGATCCCGTGCCATAAGAAAACTGAACAACCCTGATATTGAATATACTTTGTCAAACAATATCACCGAGAATCAGCGAGCCTGATGTTTCCTGCACATTATTAACAGCTCCATTTATTTTCCTCAATGATTTTCCCCTCGTCATAAACCAGTTGACCTGCCCGTATAATTTATCTGTCGCGCTGACTTCAAAGCCGAATTTTTGATAAAGGGTTACATTTTCCAGTTTATCAGTCTCCAGGTAGCCCGCCTGTTGCGTGGCATCAAGGTAAGTAATGAAGTGATTAAGCAGGGCTTTGCCGATGCCACGACCCTGGTGGCGGATTGCGACAGCCAGTGGACCAAAATGGATATGTGTACGCCGGCAATCGTGTTGTGCCCATTTCATGCGCCATCTCAAAACAGGTAAAAGGTCGGTGCCAAACATCCTTGCGAATTTTGGCAGGCCACGCAGCAATTGTAACGGCTGCATTTGGCAATGGTCCGAATGCATATAAGCCATCACACCCGCGATCTCCCCGTTTAGTTTTGCCACATAGATCTTACTAGAGGTATTTTTCAGTACCATCTCGAACATCCTGCGTTGCCGATCGATCGCTTTTGAACTGGCGGGGCCGAAAATGGCTATATGATTGGGATTTGTCGACATGGATTCGGCCAGCAATGCCGATGCTTCAGGAATTTCTGTTTCAATTATTTTTTCAATGATCAACTGGTCATTCATGGTTTTGCGTTTTTAAAAAAATAGAGTTTTCGTGAAAAAATCTCTTTGTTCCCGTGTTTCCTCCCTGCACTCCATCTCCTAATTCGCAAATCAAAAGCGTCATTTACCACGCAAGTTTCCAAACAATTTGTTTTTGAAAATTGCCAAATGGCAAAAAATCATCCGGGTCGCCTGATACGACTCAGGGAAGAGGGTGTGATACCGAGAATATTAGCCAATTGCTGCAGGGAAAGTTTTTCAAAATTCGGAAAATGACTAAGCAGGAAATCATAGCGTTCTTTCGCCCCAAGGGTTTGAAACGCCCTTAGCCCGTCAACCGCGATCATAAACCTTGTTTCCCAAAGACGTAGCATGAATTTTTGCAACGGGGGATGCTGTTCCACCAGTCTGTCAAATACCGATGCTTTAATGGATAAATAAACGGTTGGTTCGAGGGTCTGCATACAATATTCTGTGGGCTGCTGCAAGCGGAGACTTTTAATTTCACAAACCAGTTCGCCGGGTGATTCAATCCAAACGGTAAATTCTTTATCGTTGGTAATATAAAAGCTTCGGAAGCAACCCGTTTCTATAAAATAGTAACTATCTGCGATTTGTCCTTTTCTTAAAACATAACGATCGGCTTTTAATTCGTGCCGGGTAAAACTGGTCATTAGTTCCTCGAGCAGGTCAGCCGGCAGGGCAGCATTCATTTTTAGATATTGGGCAAGTTTTAACGACATATATGTATCTCTTAAAATAATCCTCATGCAAATTTCCGGCTCAGGGTGGTTTTTTTTCTTCTAAATTTTTATAAACGGTATGCAATTTTCTGGCTACAATTTTTTGTTTTGCCATTCCTATGTAAACATTCGATGTCGGTTTTCGTGCTTCCACATCAAAATATACTGCTTCACTGTTTTTTGGGTTGACTTCGCCAGCTATACGATTTTTCTTTGGCCTTCAAAAAAAAAATACAATGAAAAAATTAATCATGGTTACCCTTTTCCTTTTGGCAGTAAGTCTGGGGTTAAAGGCGCAAAACGGAAACGAACGGTTTACCACGGAGCAGAAAAAGGAAATGAAAGCAAAAATGGATGCTTACAAAGCTGAGCTAAACCTGACTGACGAGCAGGCGGAAAAAGTGGAAGCGATCAATTCAAACTTTTTTGAAAAACTGCAGTCTATTCGTTCCAGCAGCGGCGGCAGGCTTGGTAAGTATAAAGATTTTAAACAGGCCAGCCAGGAGCGCGACAGGAAAATGAAGGATGTGCTTACAAAGGAGCAATATAAGGTCTATAAAAACCGGCAGGAGGAGTTTAAGTCGGAAATGAAGTCACGAAGGGGTAAATAGTTTGAGTGTGTTAATTAAAAAAATTATTAGCATGAAAAAAATCATATTTGAATTTATATGCATGATCGGTTTGATCCAGATATCCTGTACAAAGGACGGAACGAATACAAAACGATACCGGTTCTCTGAAACTATTATGATCGATGGGATTGAAAGAACCTATACCATTCAGCTCCCTGGTAATTACTATGATGATACTTTAAAGCGAGCCGTTATATTCGGTTTGCATGGGACTGGCGGTAGCGGTACACAGTTTGAAGAAGACTATGAGTTTAGCAGCAAAACGGATCGTGAGTCAGTTATCGCAGTATATCCGGATGGTGTTCAGAGAACGACTGGTCCGTTAAAGATCCGTTCCTGGAACGCCGGCGAATGTTGTGATCATGCGATGCAAAACAAAATTGACGATGTAAAATTTATCACAACACTGATCGATGAACTTCCTTCCCGGTTCCGTATTAATAAGACCCGGGTTTACCTCGCGGGGATGAGCAACGGTTCGATGTTGGCATACAGGATAGCTGCCGAGCAGCCCGGCAAGATTGCCGCTATTGCAACTGTAAGTGGCCCCATGGTGTATGAAAGAAATCCATCACAACAGGGGATAGTTCCCGTTTTGCATATCCATTCTTCACGCGATACAAAAGTACCCCTTCATGGCGGCGAAGGTATACAGGACTACAATTTTCCACCTGTCATGAAGGGTTTACATTATTGGGCTGGTCGTAATGGTTGCGATACCACTGCGATCGTGCAAAATTTTGATGGATATGAACAACGGAGTTGGGAAAATGCTGAGGGCGAGGTGGTGATAAAGTGCTTTATCACGCAGGATGGCGGGCATGCCTGGCCGGGTTCTGTAAAATACAGGCGCTTTGGCGACGAACCTTCTAAAGTTATTAATGCGAACGACCGGATCTGGGAATTTTTTATGCAATTTGAATTACGCTGATATTAATCGTGCATATGAAAATATTGAAAAGCATAAGGAACCGGGAGAAGATAAATGTACTTCTTCTAAGCGCTTTGGTCATTACACTAGTCATGACATTGCCAAGGCTCGTAATGATCTTATATGTGAAATTCAATAATCCCGAAGGAACTCATCGTTTTCAGGATGCGGGCGATGGATTTGTGCTGAAATTGCTTTTTACTTATGCTGTGGCCGTAGTATGCCTTTTCATCAATACATCAAGGTTTCGGTTGATTTTTAAACGTGCCAGGATTGATTTGAATAGTTTCTACCAGCGTGTTATCATTAATTTAGTCTTGTACTCAGTAATCAGGGCTGCCACTATAGGCTATAACCGCGACACATCAGGATTTGCTGTGACGGAAAAGTTCCAGGATTTTTTATTCAGCATTACCCTGGCTTTTGAGATCATTCTTTGTTTGCTGGCTTCCGAGATCTACAGGCTCATGATCAAGAACCAGGAGATGCGGACCCGCAACCAGGCACTGGAAAAAGCAAATTTGGAGTCAGGTTTCGAAGTTTTGAAAAGCCAGGTCAACCCACATTTCTTATTTAATTCGCTTAATACCATCAACGCCATGATAGGAAGTACGAATGATGCGGCCAGGGCATTTGTAGGAAATATGTCTGACGTGTACAGGTATGTACTAAATAGCGTGAATAAAAGCCTGGTAACTCTTGCAGAGGAATTGGAGGTGGTGCAGTCCTATGCCGCGATGCTTCGGCAGCGGCATGGAGAAGCTTTGCAGCTGGAGATCCATATCGAGGAGCAAGTGAATTCATTATTGATTCCACCCATGTCGCTGCAGGTACTTTTAGAGAATGCAGTGAAGCATAATATTGTTTCAGCCAGGCAGCCATTATTGGTGGTAGTTGAAGCCATGGATAATTTGCTAACCGTAAGTAACCCGATGCAGGAGAAAAGGGTAAAAGCACCCGGGACAGGACTTGGATTGTATAACCTGAATCAGCGTTACCAGTACTTGTGTCAAAAGGAAATTGAGATAAGCCGGCGGGACGGCGTTTTTAAAGTGTCGATTCCCTTGTTAGGAAAAAAGTATTCCATGTCGTATGAAAGAAGTTATCAAACTGAAACTTGTAGAAAATGAATGTAGTTATTATCGAAGACGAACCGCTGGCGGCAAACCAGCTCCGGGATACTATCTTCGAGTGTTGCGGGGAGAGTTTTTTTTATCCCGTTATCGATAGTGTGGAGGATGCAGTAAAGTTTTTTAGCACCAGGCCGGCTCTGGACCTGGTCTTTATGGATATCCAGCTTTCTGATGGACAGGCATTCGAAGTTTTTGAGACGGTTGAAGTAGAATGGCCAATAATTTTTACAACAGCATATGACCATTACGCAATCAGGGCCTTCGAGGTAAATAGTATTGACTACTTACTAAAACCCATCAGTAAGCCCAGGGTTCAGAAAGCTATTTCTAAGTACCAAAAACAAAATGAGGCAGTGGCTCCATTTAAGTTTGCCGGGATCGGGCAATTGCAGAAGCTATTTAGCGTAACCCAGCTGTTTCGTGAAAATTTCCTGGTATCATTTAAGGAGAAGTTGATCCCTGTACCTGTAGATGATTTCGCATGGTTTGAAATAAAGAATGCCGTGGTCATCGGTACCCGTTTTGATAAAACCCCTGTTGTTTTAGAGGAGCGGTCGCTTGACGAACTGGCGACCATGGTAGACCCACGTAAATTTTATCGGGCCAACCGCCAGTATCTAATCAACCGGCGTGCGGTAAAAGAGATCGCACATTATTTTAATGGAAAGCTTCTCGCTACCATGCACCCTTCGCCCGCACAGGCGGTGGTGGTAAGCAGGGAAAAAGCCAGCGCATTTAAACAATGGATGCAATAAGTGCTCATTCTTTGAAAGTTACTGGATGATGATGGGAACTAAGGTAGAACGGAACTCCGTTCCGTTCAAAGTTCCCACTGCACTACAAGAAATTATCCGTGCTCCGGTACGCTTCAATCAGCGCCAGTTCACCTTCCTTACCCGGTTTTGCATTACCATGTTCCATGCCCATGATTCCTTTGTAGCCTTTGTTGTAGATATGCCTGAAGATATTTTTGTAATTCATTTCACCCGTAGTGGGCTCCTTCCTTCCAGGGTTGTCGCCAATCTGGAAATAGCCGATCTCATCCCAGGACTTGTTTATATTATTGATGATATCGCCCTCGTTGCGTTGCATATGGTACATATCAAATAATATCTTGCAGGAAGGGCTGTTTACTGCTTTACAAATCATGTAAGTCTGATCCGAGTGACGTAAAAACAGGTCTGGGTTGTCGCTCAGAGGTTCCAGCACCATCACAAGTCCATGTGGTTCCAGTATCTCAGCGCCTTTCCTGAGTGCGGTGATCACATTCGCAGTCTGGTACTCAAAAGACAATGTCCGTTCATAATTTCCGGGCACAACGGTTGCCCATTTGGCATTGCATCGTTTGGCGACTTCTACAGCTTCTTTACAATCCTTGATCATTTTGTCGATCCATTCCTGTTTGCCGGTTGCCAGCGATGTCTTCCAGTGCCAGCTATCCGATGTGATCACAAACACACCCATGGTCATGCCCAGCTTTGCTAAGGTCTCGCCGATCTTTTTCTGTTGTTCTACCGGGCGCGACATCATGCCGTTGTCTTCGATGGAACGAAAACCTTTATCATACGCGAATTTGATCTGGTCGATAAAATCATTTCCGCCCAGGTTTTTAAACATGCCATCGTGAAAGGCATAATTGAGGTTAAAAGGTTTGTCTGCGACGTCCATGTTGTTGGATTTGCCAAAAATTTGCGGGTGGGTTGTCACAGCGGCTCCGGCCAGCAGTCCGTTGCGTACGAAATTTCTGCGGTTCATATATATCGTTGAGCCTTCAATTTAAATGATATATTTTAGTTTGAATAAAACTTTTCAGTAAAACCGAACCGCGCAAACGATTGTATAAATGTTTCAAATCCCGTGTGGGCCATGCTGTTTACATCATATCTTGTTTATCTTCGAAGCGATAATGAGAAAGTTTATTTTGCTTGCCGCAATAGCTATTGTGATGTCGGAGGCCTGGTCGCAATCCGCACCGGATACGAGTTTCAAAAAGTATGACCAGCAGATCCCCGGTTCAGCGATAAAGTTTACGATGGTACCTATTCCCGGGGGTAGTTTTATGATTGGCAGCCCGGATAGTGATAAACAAAAGGAAGCGGATGAGCAGCCTCAGAAGAGTATCAGCATAAGTCCTTTCTGGATGGGTGCTCATGAAGTGACATTTGACGAGTTCAACCTGTTTTTTCTTGATGCTTCACTTAGCCAGAATATTCCAACCGATGCAATCACAAGGCCCAGTTCGCCGTATATTGATATGACATTGGGTATGGGAAAAGACGGTGGATTCCCTGCCAATAGCATGCAGCATTACGGCGCCTTGATGTATTGTAAATGGCTGTATAATAAAACCGGTATTTTTTACCGACTGCCCACGGAAGCCGAGTGGGAGTATGCCTGTCGGGCCGGGGCCACAACAATCTATCCCTTTGGAGACAACCCCGCGCAGTTGGATCAATATGCGTGGTATAATAATAATAGTGAGAACAGGTATCATAAGGTTGGACAGAAAAAACCAAATGCCTGGGGACTTTATGATATTATGGGGAATGTGGCAGAGTGGGTATTGGATCAATATGCCACGGATTATTATTCAACATTAGCAGATCCGGCAACTGATCCCATTCGCCTGGCTGACTCACGCCATCCACGCACTGTCAGGGGTGGGTCATACAACAGTGAAGCAAAGGAGTTGCGGGCAGCCAACCGTCAAATGTCGGATCCAGTATGGAATCGCCGCGATCCACAAATCCCTAAGAGTCGCTGGTGGAATGCCGATGCTCCGTTTGTGGGATTTCGGATCGTACGACCGGTAAAGCAACCGACAGCTGAGGAGGCGGAAGCATTTTTTCAAACCTGGTTAGTATTTTAATGCACATAAAAAAACCATGCAATGAGTAATACAGACAATAACCAAAACAACGGCCGGCGGGAATTTGTAAAGCAATCGTCTCTTATCGCGGGTGGTTTGCTGGCGGCACCTATTTTAAGTCGTGCTAATTTTTTCTCCGGCGCCGATGATACTATCAAGGTAGCCCTGGTAGGTTGTGGGGGCCGTGGTACAGGAGCGGCCATGCAGGCATTGCTTGCCAGGCAAAATGTAAAACTGGTCGCCATGGCCGATGCTTTTAGCGATCGCCTTGAAGGTTGCTATAAGACTTTGATCAATGAAGATCCTACAGTGAAAGCCAGGATTGACGTACCGGCTGAAAGAAGGTTTGTAGGTTTCGACGGTTATCTGAAAGCGATACCCCTCGCCGATGTAGTGATCCTGACCACGCCCCCGGGATTTCGGCCCATACATTTTGAGGAAGCAGTGAAGCAGGGCAAGCACATATTTATGGAAAAACCCGTGGCCACGGATC
>JAEYVW010000029.1 GCA_023429365.1 Bacteroidota bacterium | reverse complement strand
AAATCCATCATTTATGTTATCCTTGACCTGGCGGGATATACATACGGACCACTTTTAGGTTTGTTTGCTTTTGGTATCCTGACAAAGCGTGTGATAAAAGATGGACTTGTGGTTACGGTGATTTGCCTGGTAGCGCCTGTGCTTTCTTACCTGTTGAGCAAATACTCCGCAGAGGTACTCGGCGGATACCAGGTGGGCATAGAATTACTCATCATCAATGGATTTCTTACTTTTATGGGTCTAATGTTGATATCAGAGAAGCCTACAGCTTCGCTTAAACAATAACTGTTTTGAATATTATTGATCCAGGCATCCAGGAATATGCTAAGTCACTCACCTCGCCGGAAGACGACCTGCTCCGGGAAGTGAATCTTTTTACTAAGGAGAATCATACAGAGTACCAGATGCTCAGCGGGCATCTGCAGGGCAAACTCCTGGAGATGATCAGCCGGATGATCCAGCCCCGCCGTATCCTGGAGATCGGCACATTTACTGGTTATAGCGCTCTTTGCCTGGCCAGGGGACTGGCTGCTGATGGCCAGTTGCACACTATTGAATTGAGAGAGAAAGACGCGGCCACTGCGCGTGGCTTTTTTGATCGCTCTGAATATGCTGACCGGATAATTTTACATACCGGAAATGCGTTAGAGGTAATTCCTGCTTTGAATGAAACCTGGGATCTTGTTTTCATTGACGCAGATAAGGTTTCATATATAGAATATTTTAAGATTGTTTTGCCCCAGGTACGCCAAAACGGTTTTATCTTAGCAGATAATATTTTTTTCCATGGCGAAGTGATGGAGCAGCCCGTAAAAGGAAAGAATGCCAAAGCCATCAGAGAATTTAACGAATTTGTGCGCGCCTGCAAAGAAGTAGATAAAGTAGCGATCACTTTACGCGATGGACTTTACCTGGCCAGAAAACGATAATTGAAATTTTAAAATCATAATCCTCCTATCCATGCAGAATTTCCGCATTTGCCTGTTTTCATTTCTGTTGTTTGCCGGACTAACAGTTCAGGCACAACAGGAAGAGGTGATTAAAAATTATATCGAAACCTATCGCGATATTGCTATTGCGGAAATGCATAGAACCGGTATCCCGGCTGCCATCAAACTCGCGCAGGGAATACACGAGACCGCGGCTGGAACCAGCGATCTGGTAAGACGTTCCAATAATCATTTTGGCATCAAATGTAAATCAAACTGGACCGGTGAATCGGTAAAGCATACCGACGACGCTCCGAATGAATGTTTTCGTAAATACGCAGATCCTCTTGACTCATATCGTGATCATTCTGACTTCTTAAAAGGCAGTAAACGCTATGCTTCTCTTTTTACGCTCGATCCACTCGATTTCTCTGGTTGGGCAAATGGCCTGAAAAAAGCAGGTTATGCTACCAATCCGAAATACCCGCAGATCATCATAAAGCTTGTTGAAAAGTATCAATTGCAGGATTATACCCTGATCGCGATGGGCAAAATGGAGCCCAAAGAATCGATGCTTGCCAGGAACGATGATATGGCAGCCCCGGTCGATGCGGTGATAGCTGTTAGCAATCCTGTAAATAATGTGATCCCCAAGCCTGCTAAAAATTATCCGGCTGGCGAGTTTAAGATCAACGATACAAGAGTAGTGTATGCACACGCGGGCATTTCATATCTCTCCCTTGCACAACAATATAATGTTTCGTTGAAAAGGATTTTTGAGTTTAATGAGCTTCCTGAACTGGAAACCGTGTACCAGGATCAGTTGATCTTCCTGCAACGTAAAAGAAAAAGTGGCGCTGCTGAGATTCATGTGGTAAAAGCGGGTGAGACCCTCCAGGATATCGCCCAGGAGCAGGGCATCAGGATAGAATCACTCCTTGAGTATAATCACCTGCAACCTCATATGCAACCTGCCGACGGCGAACAATTATATTTGCGGCATAAGGCACCTGCTATGCCCAGGCTGAGCCAGAAAGTGATCGCTGCAAACAACGCTGTAGGTACAAATACTGTTAACCAGTTCTAGTATTAACTGCTTTGCTGCTCCAAACTATGTCGGTTGTAAAAGTGCATGATAAAACATTCGGGATCTATCTTCCAGAGGAAACAATACTTCGGCGTGTAAAGGAATTGGCAGATTCGATCAATGAAGATTATGCCGGCAAAAGGCCATTTTGTATCGCTATATTAAATGGTTCTTTCATGTTCGCATCGGACCTGTTTAAGCAACTGACCGTCGATGCCGAACTTTGTTTTATCAAATTGGCTTCTTACAAGGGCATGAAATCTTCGGGCAATATCGTGACATCTATCGGGCTGGATGATGATCTGTTTGATAAGGATGTGCTCATCGTGGAAGATATTGTTGATACGGGTAAAACCCTGCATGAATTCTTACCACGTCTCCTGCATCAACAACCCCGTTCACTTAAAATAGTAACGCTGCTACACAAGTCTGAAGCAACACAGTTTCCTCTTACGCTTGACTACATAGGCTTTGAGATCCCCGATAAATTCGTAGTAGGGTATGGACTGGATTACGATGGGTTAGGACGCAACCTGAAGGAAATTTATCAGCTGGTGTAGAATTATCGCAGTTTCGATCCGGGGTTAAAGTGATGTCTTGCAGCTATGGTCGGCAACGAGTATCTTGTACCCGTTTACCCCACACCGGGTTATTCTTCAATTCTATATCTGCTTTGAAGACTGTTTGTTACATATTATTCTGTCTTTTTATTTGCCATATTGCTCCAGCGCAGCAGTACTATCTGCGCGGTGAAGTCAAGGATGAATCTGGTAACCCCCTCCAGAACGTGAAGATCCTTCAGTTGCGGACCGGCTATATTTATAAAAGTGGTTCAGTTGGATCATTTGGCATTGCCCTGCATCAGAAGATTGATAGCTTTAGCTTTTCACATGACGGTTATATCACTCAGAAATTAACGGTAAATGCTGATAATTATCTGTCGGTTCAACTTAAGCTCGCTCCTGCCAATGTTTCCACCGCCCGGCTGAATAAACTTCTATCATTTACCCGGGGTATGGCTAAGGAGGATCACAGGAAATGGTTTGCCGGCGATGAAACTTATGCCAGCATCGTCGAGAATAAGTTCGTTACTACACACCGGTTTCCTTCCACGGGTATCACACTCAACGTGGACCGTGCATCCTATAGCAATGTCCGCCGATTTATCTCGGGCAATTCCATCGTTCCTCCAGATGCGGTGCGGATCGAGGAGATGCTCAATTACTTTAATCTAAATTATATACCGCCGCGCGGGAATGACCTGTTTCATGTCACGACACAGCTCACGTCCTGTCCATGGAACACAAGCAACCAGCTTTTGTACATCGATCTATCAGCAAAAAAACTCGATCTGGCCAGTTTGCCACCCAGCAATCTTGTTTTCCTGGTGGATGTATCGGGTTCGATGGACATGCCCAACCGGCTGCCGCTCCTGAAGTCGGCATTCAGGCTGGTGGTAAATAACCTGAGGGCCCAGGATTCAGTTTCTATCGTAGTGTATGGCGGCGTGACTGGAATTATGCTCAATACCACCAGTGGTGCAGACAAGGAAACAATATTAAGAGCGATCGATGATCTCACACCTGGCGGATCCACACCGGGTGAATCGGGGATTACGCTTGCCTACAGCCTGGCCAAAAGACATTTTATTGTCAATGGTAATAACAGGGTGATCCTGGCTACTGATGGTGATTTTAATGTCGGACTCAGAACGGAAGAAGAGCTTGATGAACTGATATCAAGGAATAAGGAGTCGGGGATCTATCTCACCTGCCTGGGAGTAGGCATGGGTAATTACAAAGATTCAAAGATTCAAACCCTGGCAAGGAAAGGGAATGGTAATTTTTCCTACCTCGATAATTTTAATGAAGCTGAGAAAGTACTGATGAAGGAATTTACCCAAACCCTGTACTCGGTGGCGGATGATGCGTTCATGAATATCGAGTTTAATCCCCGGTATGTAAGAGAATATCGATTATTGGGTTTTGACAATAAAGTGGGTGCTTTAAATGATACGACGGCACAGGTTGAAGGTGGTGAAATAGGTTCGGGATATGCGATGATGGGTATTTTCGAGATCGTACCTGAATCGACGGATTCGTTGGCTCCGCTAAGTGAACCTGTAGCGCATATCAATTTGCATTACAGGTTGCCGGGAGATACCAGCACAAATGTTTTCCAATATGACTGTCCTGGTAATTTCAAATCCTTCGCAGAATTGGATAAGTACTACCGTTTTTCTGCTGCAGTCGCCATGTTTGGCTCGCTACTCCGGCAGTCAACTTTTACTAAAAACATAGACTGGAACGATGTCTTACTCCTGGCCATTGCTTCTGCAAGTCCGAACGACCAATTGCAAAAGGAATTCATTTCGCTGGTCGAACACGCAAAAGTTATTTATTCAAGGGGAAAGAAAAAACGGAGATCCGATTAATGGTGATGATGCTGATGCTCTTCCACCATTTTTGTAAAATCTTCCGCACTGATCTCCTGGTCGGTTGGGTTTAATTTTGTTTCACCCCATTCAAACAATTTCTCTGTCTGAATGCGATTGTAAGAATCTTCGACGTATTTGCGATCCTTCATCATTTTTTCGACGTAGTCGTTGATCCAGGGCTGGTCTTCCGCAACAGGTCCCATGCCACCCATATATCCCATCAGTTGCTGTTTGGCGAATACACGAATATCATCTGGTTGTACCTGTATACCGTTTTCCTGGACGATCTTATCGGTGATGAGGGTCCATTTCAATTGCTTCAGGAAAGTAGGGAACTCTTTTTCTACCTGTTCATCCGATTTTCCTTCGGCCTCGGGGTCACCCTGTGTCTTCACCCATTTCTTTAAAAAGCCTTCGGGAAACTG
Source organism: Bacteroidota bacterium (assembly GCA_023429365.1). Taxonomy (GTDB): domain Bacteria; phylum Bacteroidota; class Bacteroidia; order Chitinophagales; family Chitinophagaceae; genus Terrimonas_B. The sequence goes on along the minus strand of JAEYVW010000029.1, from coordinate 3,430 downwards.
GATGTTAGTCTTATCAGTCAGCAAATGGAAAAGCTGGTCATGGATCTGGTTCCTTGCCTGGTTGTTCCAATGCGCCTGTATTTCCTCTTTAACTTTATTACGGAAATCAGCTTCTGACTTTACTTCCTGGCCGGGATAAAGCTGATCGAAGAATTCTTCATTCAACTCTCTTTTTTCCAGTAAGCCGATCTTGGTGATCTGTAGTTTAAAATGTTTCTTGAGCGATTCTTTATCATCCTTATCAATACCCAGGTCGCTAGCAATGAATTCAAGCTCTTTTTCATCAAATGCATTATCAAGCTGAACAATCACAAAATCATTTGTGACCTTACCGATCATATTGGGGCGAAAATCTTCTTTAAAATATTTTACCAGTAGCGAGTTGTCCTTTGTTATGCCATTTTCAACCTCATTACCGTTTTCATCTACTTCAGTAAAAACCAGGTTCAGCACGTTATCATCAGACTCCACTTTATCCTGGTCTTTCATATTGCCGTACCTGTTTTGAAGACGGGTGATCTCGTTGTTGATCATCTCATCTGTAACGGCTACAACGTACCGGGTTATTTTGGCTGTGGCCAGGTCAGGCAGCTGGAATTCCGGTTTCATACCGATCTCAAAATGGAAAGTGTATTCAGCGGGATTGTTTACATCCAGTTGACGGATATCAGTTTCCAGCGGCAGTGGCTGAGCGAAAATATCCAGCTTGTCATTTTCAAGATAGCCGATCAGTTCACGGTCTACCGAACGAAGTACTTCATCGGTAAACAGGGATGGGCCATACATCTTTTTGATAAGGCCGGCAGGCACCATTCCTTTACGGAAACCAGGAATATTTGCTTTTTTACTATAATCCTTGAGCGCTTTTTCAAAAGAAGGCAGGTAATCTGTCTTCTCCAGTTTCACGGTGAGTTTTTCGTGTAATAAGCCGATGTTTTCCCTGGTTACTGTTGCCATATAGAAAGTTTAAAGTCTGAAAGTTTAAGCGCTTAAGGCCCGGGCTGTCGTTCTGCAGTCTTTGGCTTTTAAGCGCTTAAACTTCTGTGCGGGTGGAGGGACTCGAACCCCCATGCCTTGCGGCGCCAGATCCTAAGTCTGGTATGTCTACCAATTTCACCACACCCGCAGGTTAGGGTTGAGAAGATTAAGATTAGGATTGAGGTTAAGGTTAAGGTTGAGGGCGGGGATTCACCAGCCACTAACTTTTAACCTTAAACTTTAGGCCATTAAACATTAAACTTCAAAAAACCACCTCTTAAATTGGGCTGCAAATGTATGGCATTTATATAAATGCACTACAGAAAATGGCGTATATTATGAGCATGTTAGGAATTTTTCTTTTCCAGGCAATTATGCTACTGCCTGTAATTCAGTAAATTCGTAGCGAAAGCGAGGTGTTAATGGAGACCGTTGAAAAAACCCCCAAATACAATCTTAATGAAGAGCAGGAAAAGAAGCTGATCCTGCGGGAATACCGTTCCCTGATGCGATCGCTCAAGGCAAAAATAAAGCCCGGCGACAAGGAATTATTACGTACCGCCTTTGAGATGGCCGTGGAAGCGCACAAAACCATGCGCCGAAAAAGCGGTGAACCCTATATTTTACATCCCATCGCGGTGGCGAAGATCTGCGTGGAAGAGATCGGCCTGGGTGTTCGTTCCACCATCTGTTCGCTGCTCCATGATACGGTTGAGGATACAGATATTACCCTCGATGATATTGAAAGGGAATTTGGACAGGAGATCGCCCGGATCGTGGACGGGCTGACCAAGATCTCCAACGTGATCGACATTAATGGCTCGCAACAGGCCGAGAACTTCAAGAAGATCCTGATGACGCTCACCGATGATCCCCGGGTGATCCTGATCAAACTCGCCGACCGCCTCCATAATATGCGGACGCTTGAAAGTATGAAGCGGGAGAAGCAGTTGAAAATTTCTTCTGAAACCGTATATGTGTATGCACCGCTGGCACACCGCATGGGCCTTTACACCATCAAAACGGAGATGGAAGACCTAGCCATGAAATACATGGAGCCGGAGATCTACCGTGATATCGCACGCAAGCTGGCGGAGACAAAAAGGGAGCGGACAAAATATATCAATGAGTTTATCAAGCCTATCCGTGAAAAACTGGAGCGTAGCAATTTCAAATTTGAAATATATGGCCGGCCCAAAAGCATACATTCCATTTCTAATAAAATAAAAAAGAAAGGCGTGGACTTTGAGGAAGTGTACGACCTTTTTGCGATCCGGATAATTTTAGATTCGCCCCACGAAAGGGAAAAAGAAGACTGCTGGAAAGTATATTCCATGGTCACCGATGAGTACACGCCATCGCCAGAACGACTCAGGGACTGGTTGAGCAATCCTAAATCCAATGGATATGAGGCCCTGCATACCACCGTGATGGGACCTCAGGGAAAATGGGTGGAAGTGCAGATACGTACAAAGCGTATGAATGAAATCGCAGAGAAGGGGCTTGCCGCGCACTACAAATATAAAGAAGGCGGCACCGACGAAAGCCGCTTTGATAAATGGTTTCAGCAGATCCGCGAAGTGATCTCTGGCCAGGAAACGGACAGTATTGATTTCCTACAGGATTTTAAAACAAGCTTTCTCGCTGAAGAGATTTATGTCTACACGCCCAAGGGTGATGTCAAAATGTTGCCTGTAGGTTCTACAGCTCTCGATTTTGCGTTTGCCATTCACAGTGCTATCGGGGTAAAAACGATCGGTGCTAAGGTCAATCATAAACTGGTGCCCATCAGCCATAAACTTCGGAGTGGTGACCAGGTAGAGATCATAACCAGCAACAAGCAAAAGCCATCCGAAGACTGGCTCACATTTGTTGTAACCGCCAAGGCCAGGGGCCGTATCAAAGACGCATTAAAGGAAGAAAAGAAAAAAATAGCCGACGAAGGTAAATACACCGTGCAAAGGAAGCTGGAGGGTATCGGCGCTACCTTGAATCAGTATAATATTGATGAATTGGTGCACTGGTACAAACTGCAATCGCATCTTGATCTTTTTTACCAGGTAGCGGTAAAGAATATCGACCTGAAGGATCTCAAGGAATTTACGGTAATAGGAGACAGGATTGAAGCACCCAAGCCTGTCAGGACCGTGCAGGAACTAAAACAGGACTTCAATCCCCTGCCGTCAACAGCCGCGAGAAAAGACGCGGAACTGGTGATATTCGGGGAAAGCAGTGATAAAATCGTCTACAACCTGGCCAACTGCTGCAAACCCATACCCGGGGATGACGTGTTCGGTTTTATCACAACCGGCAAGGGGCTTACGATCCACCGCACCAATTGTCCTAATGCTGCCAAACTCCTGGCCAACTACGGGCACCGTGTTGTAAAGACCAAATGGGCCAAAAACAAGGAAATTTCCTTCTTAACGGGTTTAAAGATCGTGGGACTCGA
>JAEYVW010000027.1 GCA_023429365.1 Bacteroidota bacterium | reverse complement strand
TCTTCCATAAACAGTATTTATAACAAAAAATTTGTGATGTCAATCAATTTTAAATTATACATTTGTGCCTCAATTTACAATTTGTTTGTAAACGTGAGCAATATTTTGACACATACGAAGCAGAAGGCATTTCATGCACCCAATACAACTGGCGTGTATGCAGTAGGATACGATTTATTTACTTTCTGCCGCCCCTGTCCGACTGGCAGGTGGCCCCGACGCCGCCCTGCATGCTGACAGGACGAACCCCTTACCACGGCCCCTGTCAGTGAAACTTTCTCCGCAAATAGCATCAGGACTGGTCATCCGCAATATTCAATTCTTTCAAAGTGGACAATCAATCGATCATCATTCGGGTAGCTACCCAGGATGACAAAAAATATTCAACCATCATCACCGATGAGATGGAATCCTCGGCTAAAGCCCGTGGTACCGGCATCGCTAAACGCAGCCCCGAGTACATCGAGAAAAAAATCGATGAAGGCAAAGCAGTAATTGCTGTCACGAAAAACGGCGATTGGGTAGGTTTTTGCTATATCGAAACCTGGAGTCACGGGGAATATGTAGCCAACAGTGGTCTGATCGTTTCGCCAGAGTATCGCAAAAGCGGTGTGGCCAAGTCGATCAAGCAAAAAATATTCAACCTCTCGAGGCAAATGTTTCCGAATGCCAAGATCTTCGGTCTAACCACTGGTCTTGCTGTCATGAAGATCAACTCCGACCTGGGTTATGAGCCTGTCACATATTCTGAGCTCACCCAGGACGAAGCATTCTGGGCAGGTTGTAAAAGTTGCGTGAACTATGACATTCTCATGAGCAAGGATCGTAAAAACTGCATGTGCACCGCCATGCTGTTTGATCCCAAAGATCATTACGAACCGGAGGAAACGAAACAATACTTTAAGGAAAACGCGAAAGGATTTGAACGCCTTCTTCGCTTCAAGCAGTGGAAGCTATTGCGTCCTTTTATGAAAAAAGAAAAGATCACTGGCAACAACGGTGGAGGCAGTAAGCTTAAAGCTTTGTTTCATCATTTTTTTAATTTCTAAATTTCTTTCTGATACATGTCAAAAAAGGTTGTCTTGGGTTTTAGTGGCGGTTTGGATACTTCGTATTGTGTGAAATATTTAAGCGAAGAAAAAGGTTACCAGGTTCATAGCATCATTGTCAACACCGGCGGGTTTTCGGATGAAGAGCTTAAGCAGATCGAAGCGCATGCCTACCGCCTGGGAGTAGTCTCGCACAAAACCGTGGATGCAGTAAAAAGCTATTACGACAGCATCATCAAGTACCTTATCTATGGCAACGTATTAAAAAATAATACCTACCCTCTAAGCGTATCGGCGGAACGCCTCAGCCAGGCACTGCATATCGCGAGCTATGCGGAAGAGTTGCAGGCCGACGCAGTGGCGCACGGAAGCACCGGCGCCGGCAACGACCAGGTAAGATTTGATATGATCTTTCATATCATGATCCCTGGCGTCGAGATCATCACACCCATCCGCGATCTTCAATTGAGCCGCGAAGCGGAGATTGAATATCTCAAGGGCAAAGGGGTGGAAATGAATTTTGATAAAGCGGCTTATTCGATCAATAAAGGACTCTGGGGTACCAGTGTGGGAGGAAAAGAAACCCTGTCGAGCAAAGGAATCCTGCCAGAAGAGGCATGGCCAACACAGGTAACCAATACCGGAAGTGAAGAAGTAGTTTTACATTTTGAAAAAGGGGAATTGAAAAAGGTCAATGACCTAAGTTTTAATCACCCATCAGAAGCCATACAGTTTTTGCAAAAACTTGCAGGTCCCTATGGCATCGGCAGGGATATACATGTCGGCGATACCATTATCGGCATCAAAGGACGTGTTGGATTTGAAGCCGCGGCGCCCATGGTGATACTCAAAGCCCATCATGCCCTCGAAAAACATGTGTTAACAAAATGGCAGCTCAACTGGAAAGAACAGTTGGCGCAGTTTTATGGTAACTGGTTACACGAGGGACAAATCCTTGATCCCGTGATGAGAGATATTGAAGCGTTCCTGGAAAACAGCCAGCGCAATGTCACCGGCGATGTTTATGTGCAGCTTCTTCCCTATCGGTTCCAAATAATCGGTGTGGAAAGTCCCTACGACCTGATGAACAGCAAGTTTGGAAAATACGGAGAGATGAATACCGGTTTTACAGGGGAGGATGTGCGTGGGTTTAGCCGGATCTTTGGTAACCAGACCATGATGTATCATTTGGTGAAGGAAAGTGTAAAGTAAGCGGCGAGCCAGGGAAGTTCATTCAAGTATTCTATTGCTCGAAGCTCAAAGCTCGAGGCTAAACAAGAACCTGATGAAAATTAAAGTTGGAATAATTGGCGGAGCGGGATACACCGGAGGTGAATTAATAAGACTTTTGTTAAATCACCCCGGTGTGGAAACCTCGTTTATACATAGCCGGAGCAATGCGGGCAAACCTGTACATGCCGTACACCGAGATTTGGAAGGAGAAACGGATCTGAAATTTACCGATGAACAGAACAACGATATCGATGCGCTTTTCCTTTGCCTGGGACATGGTGAATCGAAAAAGTTTTTAACCGAAAATATAATTCCCGCTAACATTAAGATCATTGACCTGGCCAACGATTTCAGGCTGTCATCAGCATCAAAGCATGAGGGCCGGGAATTTGTTTATGGATTACCGGAACTAAACCGGGACAAGATCAAAACAGCGGCTAATGTGGCCAACCCCGGATGTTTCGCCACAACTATACAACTTGGACTGCTGCCGCTGGCAAAGGCCGGGCTGCTGGATGAGATCTATACCACAGGAATTACTGGTTCCACAGGAGCAGGACAATCGCTGTCCCTGACTTCACATTT
>JAEYVW010000025.1 GCA_023429365.1 Bacteroidota bacterium | reverse complement strand
TTCATACTAAAGCGTGATCCATTCAATCCAAGTTGTATTTTTTGAAAAACACCGGACGGGTAAAATGAATAGTTGATCAAACCCGTTCCGGTCAGCGTCTTTGATCCGGTTCCAAACATGGGTGCAAAAAAGAATTGAAAGCGTGATGGAGGCAATTTGTAATTGGTGATCATGCCACCAAGCATCAGTTTGTCATAACTATTAAACCCGAAGGCAGGGCCAAAAGTGATATAATTTTTAGATGGATTGTTGATATAATCCGCATGCGATTTAAAGCTGAATAAAAAACCGCCTTTTGTTCCTGTTCTTTGCTGGTTGGGCAATAGGTCTTTTTTATTCAACATCGCAAAGGCTGAGTCCAGGTTTTTCCCACTTCTTTCCTCCAATACCTTTTTAAAATCGACCGGCTGTGGATGTTTGAACTGCCAGCGCTGGAAGTATTCCTGCATGGCCTTATCCATGGTTTCCTTACCCAATGTTGACTCAAGCCATTCCAGCCAGGCCCCGGTCTGGTAGTAGGATATTAGTCCATAGTTCATCATGGTCAGGTCTTCACTTTTGGTATTGATAGGCTGATCTTTCCCGGTAATAGCCCGTGTTTCAAACAATATTCTTTCTCCAGCTCTTATACTCATTCTTTCTTTCCCAAGTTGCAGTTCTCCTTTCTCACCATACTTATATTGACTGTACCTGTTGTCATAGTATGTATTCAGGCCTTCATCAAGCCATGGATATTTTCTTTCATTGCTGCCCAGTATACCATAAAACCAGTTGTGACCGATCTCGTGCGCGATGGTAAAATCCAGCATGTTTTGATCACGGGTGGGAGATATGACGGTGATCGTGGGGTATTCCATGCCGCCGCCAAAACTTTCGGGGCCCTGCACCACACTCACAACAGAAAATGGATATTCACCGATCCACTCAGATCTTTTCCTGATGGCGTCTTTTGCAAAACGCACGCTGTTTTCCCAGTACTTTTTTTCTGAAGGTGTATAATAACTATACACTTCCACCACCTTGCCAGAGGATAGTTGGCAGGTATCCTGTGAGACAATAAACCGCTTGTCGGCAAACCAGGCAAAGTCATGTACGCGATCCTGTTTGTAGCGGAGGGTTTTTATACCGCTTGATGAACTAGGGAATTCCTGGATGATCGTTTTTGTCGTGCCCCCTTTTTTTATTCGTTTTTTTATAGGCTCCCATTCGAATGTGGCTCTTTTTTTCATCCATACTTTTTCTTCCTCATTTTGCAAAACACCCGTTGCGGCCACTACATAATTGTCGGGGACTGTAATGGTCACATCGAAATTGCCGAATTCACTGTAAAACTCACCCTGGTCGAGGTAGGGCATTTCGTGCCAGCCGGTTTTATCATATACGGCCGGCTTGGGGTACCACTGCGTTACCTGGTATGACTCACCATCATGACCACCGCGGGAAAAATTGTAAGGTAACTTTACATGAAAAGGCGTCGTGATCGTAATGGTCTTTCCCGGTGCCAGTGGGGCGGGGAGTACCAGTTTCATGATATCGATGTGCTGTGGATGATCTTCCATTTCAGCGGTAATATCATCCACTTTAAAATCGAGGCGGTTGATATAGCCTTTCTCTTCTTTATCGGAGAAGTAAAATTCAGTATTACCGTTTTCCAGCAACTGGTCGCTGAAAGCGGTCTTATCATTTTTATAGGCGTTGGGCCAGATATGAAACCAGATAAATTGAAGTGTATCGGGTGAGTGATTGGTATACTCAATTTTTTCAAAGCCGTTCAGGGTATGTTCACGGTCATTCAACGAAACGGTGATATTGTAATTGACTTCCTGTTGCCAGTAATTCTCAGTTTGGCAGAAAGCGGTTTGCAGTATGCAAAGGAACACAAGGGCAGCCAGTAGTTTCTTCACCAGGATTCGTTTTTTCAAAAATAAACCCTTCTTCTTGTAATCGCAAGTGTTAGTCGTGAGTCGTGGGTCGTGATTTATGAGTCTGGAGTTAGTGGCCTGACCTCCGAATTTGCTATAATGGACTGTCGACTCCCGACTACCGACTCCCAACTGTCTTACTTTCCTTTGCCTTTAAAGATAATCCTCAATGTATGGATCATGATCTTAAAATCGAGGGCCAGGGAGATATTTTCAATATAGAGCAGGTCAAATTTGCTGCGCTCGATCATTTCTTCAACATTCTCGGCATATCCATACTGAACCATACCCCAGCTGGTGACGCCTGGTTTCACTTTCAACAGGTATTTGTAGTAGGGGAATTGTTCAATGATCTGGTCGATATAAAACCGGCGCTCGGGGCGCGGTCCCACCAGGCTCATATCACCTCTCAGGATATTCCACAGTTGGGGCAATTCATCCAGCCGCCATTTACGCATCGTTTTACCAAACCGGGTAATGCGCGGGTCATTATCAGACGAAAGCGCCGGTCCGTTCTGTTCCGCGTCCTTTACCATCGACCTGAATTTATACATCGTAAAGGGTCTGCCTTTGTAGCCAACCCTTTGCTGGCGATAGAGGATGGGTCCCGGTGAACTAAACTTCACCCGAAGTGCAATGAACAGGATAAGAGGTGAAAGCAAAACCAGTCCCAGCAGGGCAGTAAAGACATCCAGCAGGCGTTTGATATGCTGCTGCCATTCGGGCATCAGTCCGGTCTTGAGATCAATCAGTGCCGCGCCCAGTACATTATTCGTTTTCACCGAACCGGATAAGATATCAAGTGTATCCGGATGAATTTTTATTTCAACGTCTTTTTCGCTCAGCCGGTTGATCATCGATTCCATCAGGGGTTTCTGGGATCTCTCCATGGCCAGCACCACCTGCCTGATGCGATGACCATCGATGATCGCTTCAAGATCGTCGACAGACCCAAGCAGGGGCAGATCGGGATAGTCCTGTACGGCATGATCGGGGGCGACATAGCCGACATAGTGATAACCACCGTCTTTCAGGCTCGCTGCCGTCTCGCCAACAATATGTAAGGCTTTGTCTGGATTGCCTACCATCAGTGTGTTAAAACTAATGCGGCCCGACAGCAATTGCTGTTTTACCTTATCCAGCAGCAACCAGCGGGCGGAAAAAATAAACAGCAGATGTATAAAGAACAATCCGAGGAAAGACACATAATAATAGTAGTAATTGTCTTTTACATCGTCGATCAGGATGGCGAAGAAAAGTAAAACCGATCCAATCAGGCAGCAGATCATTGTCAGGGTAAATTCGGAGAGTCTCGATTTTTTATAGAGATCGTGGTAAGAACCTACCAACGCGAAAAGCAGGACCCACCCCGGTGGGATGATCAATATCCCCAGCCAAAACGGCCGGTCGATGGAGAGGTTGCCGTTTCCATCAACGATCTCAAGCCCCAGCAACGCCTTCCTGATAAAATAGAAAACCGCCCAGGCGAGAACGGCAGCAATATAGTCTGCCAGTACATACCAGCCTATGGATATTTGTTTGCCCGCGCTCATGAGTGTGTGATCACGTTGTGCCCGATCCGGCTCAGGATTTTGTGTGCCACATCCATTGCCATCAGACCATCCATATCAGAAACGATGGGTTTGGTGTTGTTGCTGATCGCCGAAACAAATTCCTCCAGCTCTTTTTTGATCGCATTTACTTCTGGTACCTCGGGATTGGCAACAGCAATTGTTTTTTTACCAGAAGGAGTTTCGATGTCAAATGCGAAAACATTGGAGTCCTTTGGTTCTTTCAGCTTGATGATCTCCGTTTTCTTGTTCAGGAAGTCAACCCCGATATAAGCGTCTTTCTGGAAAATCCGCATCTTCCGCATTTTCTTCATCGATATCCGGCTGCTGGTGAGATTGGCTACACAGCCGTTGTGAAACTCGATGCGTACATTAGCGATATCAGGCGTTTCAGTCAAAACCCCGACGCCGCTGGCTGAAATAGTTTTTACATCACTCTTTACAATGCTCAGGATAATGTCGATATCGTGGATCATCAGGTCGAGGATCACGCTTACTTCAGTGCCGCGGGGATTAAACTGCGCCAGGCGATGCACTTCGATGAACATGGGATTGAGTGCTACATTTTTCAGCGCCAGGAATGCTGGGTTGAATCGTTCCACGTGTCCTACCTGCACTTTCACACCCGATTCTTCTGCAAGCTTTACCAGTTGCCGGGCTTCTTCCATGGTATGAGCCAGGGGTTTTTCAACAAAAACATGTTTCCCCTTTTTGATCGCTTTTTCACACCAGGTGAAATGGTGGTTGGTCGGTGCGACCACGTCGATCGCATCGCTGGCATCTATCAGCGCATCCGGGTCGAGAAAACGTGGTATTTGATATTTTTCCGATACCTCAGCGGCAGTGTCATCGTGCGGGTCATAAAACCCGATGATTTCAACTCCAGCAATATCCTTCCAGTTATTCAGATGAAATTTTCCCAGGTGGCCTACGCCAAAAACCCCAATTTTGAGCATGCAGGATTAAATTTTGGGCGTAAAGATAGTAAAGCGGCGGCAACCCCTATGGAGGCAGGCTATGTTGTAGTTCACAATACACTTTCTGAGAATATATTATATCAATGTTTTTATTCAACCTATTGTGTGTGCTACCAACATGTTTTTTTAGTCCCGGAGGACACGAAGATTTGCACGGGCACAAAGAAGGGTCAATAAAACATCGTGCT
>JAEYVW010000002.1 GCA_023429365.1 Bacteroidota bacterium | reverse complement strand
GCCCGATAACATAATTAAATTGAGAGAACATGCTTGGTAAATCGCAGACCAAATATATCCAAAGTTTAGGCCATAAAAAAGTAAGAGACGAGGAGGGTGTGTACATCGCTGAGGGTCCCAAGATCGTCAGTGAACTGCTGGCATCCCCGTCTGCCCAAATATTAAAGGTATTTGCACTGCAGGACTGGATCAAAGCAAACAATCGGCTTCTCTCCAAAGCTGAAATTGTCGAAATCGATGAACAGGATTTGACAAAAATTTCACAGCTTACTACACCCAATAAAGTACTTGCCCTTTTAACAAAACCGCAGGCGCCCGTCTCTTTTACATTAAAAAACCAGGTCTCACTGGTGCTCGATACTATCCAGGACCCGGGCAACCTGGGCACCATCATTCGTATTGCTGACTGGTTTGGTATCACCCAGCTTGTCTGTAGCCGTGACTGCGCGGATGCATACAATCCTAAAGTAGTACAGTCGACCATGGGAAGTATCGCCAGGGTGCAATTGCTTTATACAGACTTAACCGACTGGCTGGAGATGCAAAAAGATGTGCCCGTTTATGCAACTGTATTAAATGGAGAAGATATAACCAGCACAGGCAGGATCAAAGAAGGAATGATTGTGATCGGTAATGAATCGAAAGGGATCAGTGAAACCATTTTGCAACGTGTCGATAAAGGGATCACCATCCCCAGGAAAGGAAAAGCGGAATCATTGAATGCGGCGGTAGCGACGGGGATTGTGCTGTCGCATTTGCTCTAGATGCGGGATACTGGATACTGGAAGTTTCTAGCTCCCCTCTCCTTAGGAGAGGGGCTGGGGGTGAGGCCCATACTTGATACTGGATTAGCTGAAGCGGATGGCTTTGACGGGTTGGATTTTTCTTACGAGGACGGAAGGGATCATGAGGACGAGGAAGCAGACTATAAGCGTCCCGAGACAGATCGCGGCAACCTGCCACCATACAATTTTGACTGCAGCCTCGCTGAGATAGTATGCATCTTCCTGTAGTTTTATAAAACCGGTTGCGTCCTGCAGGTAGAGGAAGCCCAGACCAATAGCGGCACCGATAATAATACCGGTAATAGTAATGATTAATGAGTGACGGAGAAAGATTTTTTGTACCGTCCAGTCCGTGGCGCCAAGTGCTTTAAGTATTCCGATCATCTGTATACGTTCCAGCACCAGGATGATCAGGCAGGTGATCAGGTTGATAATGGCAACGATGATCATAAACCCGATCAGTACATTCCTTGTAATATCCTGCATGCTGAGCCAGTCGAAGATATTGGGTGAAATATTCCTTACACTTTGTGTATCCCAGTCGGGCGGGAACGATTCCATATAATAAATATCATCTGCCACCTTGTTGATCTGCTGATAGTCTTTTAAAAAAATCTCATAACCGCCCACCTGCTCTTCACTCCAGCTTTGATCACTCTCCCTGTCGATATTGAGGCGCTGGATCAGCCTGATATCGCCGATGGCAAAAGTTTTATCATATTCCTCAATGCCGGTTTTGTAAATACCGGCAATGGTCAGCCTGTCGGGGCGGAGACTTCCATCAGGACGAATAAAATAAATAAAAATGCGGTCGTTGAGTTTGATTTGTAATTGGCGGGCGGTGTACTCCGACAACATGATCTCGCGGCTATATGTGCTGTCGTTAAAAGCCAGGAAGCGTCCTTCCCGCATAAACCTTCGCAGGTTGTTGAAATCATAGCTGCTGTCGATACCCTTTAATAAAACCCCTTCGATCTCATCTTTTGTTTTCAGGATAGCATATTTTGTGGCGAAAGGATGAACGCTTTGTATATTGGGATTTTTGCGGATCTCATCGATAAGGCTGTCATTTTTTTGCAAGGGTATTTCTTCGGCGATCAGCGCTTTGAACGGCTGCTTTTCCTGGATGCGGATATGTCCCCAGAAGCTGAAGACCTTCTGGCTTACCTGTTCCTGGAAACCGTTGGCAAAAGCGAGTGTAATGATCATGACTGCCACACTGATCACCGTGGCCACGATAGACAGCCGGATAATAAACCGGGAAAATGATCGCTGTTGATTAAATGCGACCCGGTTTGCAATAAAACCTGCAACCTTCAAAATGAAATGTTTGTCTTAACTTCAAAAATAAGCTGATAACGGATGAAAACATTATTTACGTCTCTTTTACTCTTCGTTTTTTTTGCCGGCAAAACACAAATCCCCGACCATGTTTACCAGCCCAATATTCAGGCCGTCAAACTTCATAAATATGGCGATATCTATGGTTATCCCATCATTGCCCTGAACAGCGGCGATCAGTTGGAACTGCATTTCGATGACCTTGATGCGGACGTTAAAAATTATTATTATACTTTCCAGCTTTGCAATGCCGACTGGACACCGGCCAGCCTTCCGGGTTTTGATTATATCCGCGGTTTTCAGACCAACCGTATCAATACCTACCGCTACTCATCCATTTCATTTACCAGGTACACCCATTACCAGGCCGTTTTCCCCGATCGTAGTTCAGGCATTACCCGCTCGGGCAATTATATGCTGAAGGTTTTTTTAAACAGTGATACATCCAACCTGTATTTTACAAAAAGATTCATGGTAGTAGATAATAAAGTTTCGATTGCCGCACAGGTTAAACAGCCTTTTAATTCGCAGCTATTCCTTACCGACCAGCGTATCCAGGTGATGGTGAATACTGCCAATGCAAGGATCAATACCATGTCGCCACAGGACCTGAAAGTGGTGGTGTTGCAAAATAATATCTGGCCGACAGCGGCCTATCTCAACAGGCCCACTATTTACAGGGGTAATTATTTTGAATATAATGATGACAACAGCAGTTTCCAGGCAGGACGGGAGTGGCGTTGGATAGACCTGCGTAGTCTTCGCCTGATGAGTGATCGTATGGAAAGATTGGTTGATACTAATGATGCGCGGACGGAAGTGTATGTAAAACAGGATAGGGAAAGAAAAAGCATGATCTATGTGTATTACCGCGACCTGAATGGCATTTATACCATTGAGAACAGGGATGGTAATAATCCATATTGGCAGAGTGACTATGCCTATACGCATTTTAGTTTTATGCCGCCTGGAGGACGTCCTTTTGCGGGGAAGGATGTTTACTTATTTGGTGAACTCACCAATTACCTGCCCAATGATGCCTCACGCATGGAGTTTAATGAGCAGGAAGGGGTGTACGAGAAAACTTTATACCTGAAACAGGGCTATTATAACTACTCTTATATTACACTTGATGCGGGGAAGGCGCCGGGTAATCGTTTTTCATTTGAAAATACAGAAGGAAATTTCACTAATACCGAGAACAGTTACACAGTGCTGGTCTATTTCCGTCCTTTCGGTGGCAGGGCTGATGAACTGATAGGGTTAGCTTATCTGAATACACTTTCCGGCAGATAACCGTGGCCACGGACTATTGCTGCCTGCGGCAGGGGTAGCCACTAATGGCACGAATTGCACGAATAAAGCCACAGATTGCACGGATTTCACGGATTATGACTGCCTTCGGCAGGGGTTGGCCACGAATGGCACGAATAAGAAGGAAAACTTATTTCGATAATTTGGAATAATACGTAATCCCAGTAAGAAGGACACGAATCATACAATGTACCTATAGAAATTATATTCGTGTCATTCGTGCCATTCGTGGCTTAAAAAATCCGTCTAATCAGTGTAATCCGTGGCTTTGCTTCCGTATCTTTGCGCCGGCAGGTCTTACACGACCAGCTCCTGCTGAACCCTCCCAGGGC
>JAEYVW010000488.1 GCA_023429365.1 Bacteroidota bacterium | reverse complement strand
AGATTTTGGGTTTCTTTCCTTCCATGGTTTTTATTTTATTATTAGACGTACAAATAAAATTAAATCATTTACCAAACATGGCCGCATCTCACTAATATTTTGTTAAGAGTGCCTTTTCCGGCTCTGGACTCCATTGTCTAAATTTGAGGTTCAATTATACTCATTATGGCAATGCATATCACCTCCGACAACCGGTTTAAAAAGCTTATTGTGATTGGTGACAGGTTGTTGATCAAACCTACTAAGCCAAACGAGCAGACAGCCAGTGGGCTTTATCTTCCACCCGGTGTGCAGGAGAAAGAAAAAGTACAACAGGGTTATGTAATAAAAACAGGTCCCGGTTATGCCATACCCATGCCCGTAGAAACAGAAGATTGGAAGGGTGAAGAAGAGCAGGTGAAATATGTTCCACTTCAGGCCAGGGAAGGCGACCTTGCGATATTCCTGCTTAGCGGTGCGACAGAAGTGATGTACGAAAACGAAAAGTACTTTATCGTACCCCAAAGTGCCGTGCTGATGCTGGAAAGGGAAGAGGACCTTTAGTGTAGAAGCGATATGGGATCCGCGATAGTATTTTTAAAGTATCTTTCAATCAAATTTTTTATCCATGGCAGACAGCGCTGAATTTTTGGAGATCGTAAAGAATGGTTACTCGTTTAAAGGCGAGAAGTTTAAAATCGGTCGTGCCATGCTGGATGGTGAAGTGGTTGCCGATGCTGACGTTTTTATCCCTTTCAAGACTTTAAACCGGCATGGGCTGATCGCCGGAGCCACTGGTACGGGTAAAACAAAAACCCTGCAAGTGCTGGCGGAGGGCCTTAGCGACGCGAGTATTCCGGTATTGCTAATGGATATTAAAGGTGACCTAAGCGGGATAGCTGCGCCAGGTGAATCGAATGATAAGATTAGGGAGCGCTATCAAAAGCTGGCGATGGAACATATCCCTTCGGCATTTCCGGTGGACCTGCTCACACTCAGTGATCAGCCCGGTGTTCGTCTTCGCGCTACGGTCAGCGAATTCGGACCGGTATTACTTTCAAAGATCCTTGGACTCAACGATACCCAGGGCGGGCTGGTGGCTATGATCTTTAAGTATTGCGACGACAAGCAACTCCCCCTGCTCGACCTGAAGGATTTTATAAAAGTGCTGCAATTTGTAAGTGATGAAGGAAAGGCGGAACTGGAAAAATCATACGGGAAAATCTCTACGACATCGACAGGGACCATCCTACGCAAAGTGATCGAACTGCAGCAACAGGGAGCCGATGTATTTTTTGGCGAGAAGAGTTTCGAAGTAGACGACCTGATGCGCATCAGCGATGATGGCAGAGGCATAATCTCCATTGTCCGGGTGACTGATTTGCAGGACCGTCCTAAACTTTTTTCCACTTTTATGCTGCAACTGCTGGCGGAACTTTATGCCATTTGTCCAGAGGAAGGCGACCTCGATAAGCCCAAGCTGGTTATGTTCATTGACGAGGCCCACCTGATCTTCCAGGAAGCCAGTGAAGCGTTGCTGCAACAGATTGAGACTATCATCAAACTGATCCGTTCCAAAGGGATCGGGATCTATTTCTGTACGCAAAACCCTATGGATGTACCTGCACCGATCTTATCCCAACTCGGATTGAAAATACAACATGCCTTGAGAGCGTTTACTGCAGCAGACAGGAAAGTGATCAAACGTACAGCGGAGAATTACCCCGAGTCGAAGTTTTATAAAACGGAAGACCTGATCACACAACTGGGTATTGGTGAGGCCCTGGTAACAGTTCTGAATGAAAAAGGTATCCCAACACCACTGGTACATTGTATGCTTGGCTCGCCAAGAAGCCGGATGGATATACTTTCTTCTGGCGAGATAGATGGGATTGTAAAAAAATCCCGCATTGCTGCGAAGTATAACGGGATTATCGACAGTCATAGTGCTCATGAGATTTTAACAGAGAAGCTCGCGGAGGCGGCAGAGAAAACGGAAGCGCTTAAAAAGCAGGAACAGGAGAAGAAAGAATCCCGTACCAGCACTAAAAAGGAAAAAGGGTTCTTCGACGATCCCGTTGTGAGAAGCATGACACGAACTGCAGGCAATACTATTGTGCGCTCTTTGCTGGGCGCGTTGGGTCTCGGGGGAAGGAGTCGGAAAAAGAGTTTGTTTTGAACTGATAGATTAGGAGTCGGGAGTAAAATGCCCTGCGTCATTTTTGCTCGTGTTTTTTAAACTGGTCAGCCCTTTACCATCTACTATGATCTTATTTTCCGATTGCAGGAATTCGATCACTTTCCATGCCTTTTCCCTTTTCACACCTGTCCATTGCTTAGTAAGTTCTTTGGCAGGAAGGGAGTGGATACTTAACTGGTCAAGTATGGATTTAGCAATATTTTGAAATTCTTCATTGGTAAGATTATTATTTTTCCTGGAAAGACAATTATCGCAAATACCGCAGTCCCTGATCTCCATATCACCAAAGTAAACACCGATCATCCGGCTTCGGCATTCGGCATTTTCTTTTACAAATGAGATCATCTGGTTGGCCCGCGATTCAAATTTCTCTTTTCTTGCCTTGTACAGCTCCATATTTATTTGAAGATCCCCGACTTTCACCCGGGGACGAAGTAATTGCAGCTGAGGCTTGTCTTTCCTTGGAATATACTCGATCACGCCGGCGCGGTGAGCATCCTGTAGCATCTGCCTGACTTTATCAGCATCTGTTTTCATTAATTGCGCTACTTGTATTTCTGATATAAAAACAGGCTGATCGAAAATGCCTTCATATGCCCTTAGGAGTGTTTTGAGCAGAAGGTCGAGAGAAGGATTTTCCTTTTCAAAATGGTAAAGCCGTTCTTTGGTTGTTTTGAATTGTACAGTTCCTGGTTTAAAAACCTGTTCATTGAAGGAAAGCCAACCGTCCTGCTCCAACGCTTTCAATGCATACAGGGTGGTATAGGCATCTAACTTAAAGCGGGTAGTAAAAACGGATAGTTCGAAGTCATAGGTTTCACCCATACCTCCACCTACAGGCATCTGCAAATAATTGGCAATCGCCTGGTAAACGTCGCGGATGGTTGTAAGCGAAGGATAACGTAGTTCTGCCAGCTCTTTTAATTCATCAAGTTCCTGGTGATCGTATAACAGGACAGCATAAGATCGTTTGCCATCGCGTCCAGCCCTGCCGGCTTCCTGGTAGTAGTTTTCAAGGCAGTCGGGTACATCTGCATGTATCACTGTTCGAACATCCGGTTTGTCAATACCCATTCCAAAAGCATTGGTGCATACGATGACCCGGATTTTGTTGTTGATCCAGTCTTCCTGTTTACGGTTCCTGTCTTCCTGGCTTAGTCCTGCATGGTAATAATCACTCAAAATATTTTGTAACCGCAGCAGGTCGCTGATCTCACGGGTGCGTTTTCTGCTTTTGCAATACACGATTGCGGTACCGGGAACCTTGTTTAGTACACTTATGATCTTATTGATCCTGGAATCAACTTTAAATACACTATAGGAAAGATTGACGCGTTCAAACGATTGGCGGAATATTTTCCAATCACCTTTTTGTGGACGGGACAATCGTACGCAGATATCATCCTGCACATCCTTGGTGGCCGATGCGGTTAGGGCTAGCACAGGCACGCCAGGAAGTTCTTCTCTAAGCGCGGCTATGCGCAGGTAGGGCGGTCGGAAATCATAACCCCATTGTGAAATGCAATGTGCTTCATCGACGGCGATAAGCTGTACTCCCATGCCGGGGAGATATTCTTTAAATAATGCTGTTTCTAGTCGTTCGGGAGATACATAAAGAAATTTGCAGTTACTTTCGGAAACCACTTTTAAGGTATTCGTTACTTCTTTAAAACTC
>JAEYVW010000383.1 GCA_023429365.1 Bacteroidota bacterium | reverse complement strand
TCATTCTTGTGTACATTGTGTTCTTCGTGTCCTTTAATTCGGAATTTTTTGGACACGGAGGGCACAGAGGAAAGCACGGAGTGCACGGAAATTAATTTGTGAAATCCGTGGCAACTATTCGTGTCATTCGTGCAATTCGTGGCTCACACCCGTGGCTACGAAAGAGAATTGACCCAGGTTAAGTTGAATTCGTGGTGTTTGGTCTTAGTGCAGGTGAACAGGAAGCAGGTGTTGAAGACCATCCTGACCCGGTCGGTTTCTGAACTAAGTTTTGTGATACCACTTACATGTGCTTCGATAGAGGAAATGTCGATGGCTTCCCAGCCGGGTTGCACGTCTTCAAGACTGTAGCCGGTCTCGTATCTTCTTACGGCAAGTTTTTCCACCAGGTTGGTTAGGAGCTTTGATTCGACAAGAGTAGCCGTAATACTGAGCGTCCGATTTTCCATTCTGTTTCGGTTTTTGTGATTGGGTTTTTCCATGGATTGAATTTTTATGGCGTCGCGGATTTTACTGGATTCAGACTTTTAAGATAAGGATCAAAATTTATTCTACAAAAAACGGTAGTTAGTTTACCGCTTTTGATAAATGAAAGGTACGAAGCTGTAAGGCCCCGGGAAAATAGCAGGCCCTATTCTTTTGGTGTCAAATTCGGTTGGTTACACTGTAGTTCTTATACTACGATAATTGGCACCAGGTCATGAAAATGAATTCAGTAGATAACCCGTACGATCAGTTGTCAGCATCCCGGATGGCGGGTCGGCCATCTTCCTGGCGGGGCTTGTATTCCATTTTGAATCGCGACAGGTCCGGCGCAAATTTTCGTGGCCGGCTGAGCTCATGCTGGTAGATGGCCTGGCCGACTTTATAAAGAAAGGGCCAGCCAATTTCTTCGTAATCATATTTACCATCATTCAAAATACCGTCGCTGTTTACATACACGGTAACAGCCAGCATGAATTCAATATTGTTTTTAAAGTCGGCCACGTACGAAACATCGGTAAGACAACCATAAGCCCAGCCGACTTTATTAAACACTCTTACATGTGGTGGCATGGTATGCGAAGGAGAGCGAAAAAAGAATTTTACATAACTATCATAGTACTGGCTCGTATCATACTTTGGAAAATTTGTTTCAGAAGGATATTGGGATAGAAACCGGTAAAGAAAATTATAATCCTCATTCGTCAGCCGGAAACGCTGCGCTGGTTTTACAGATTTTGGAAACATAACCGATTGCAGAATTTGCTGCATGTCTTCCAGCGGCATATTGTTGGCGGTTGTAAAATCGATGGGTACGTATACGAGGCTGTCATCAGCGGTCATATGTGCACTCCCCATTTTATAAATACGGCTAAAGTCGAATGAATCTTTATTCACCTCCATCGGCTGGCTATAGATCAATTTACCGTTTTTATCCAGGAAGCGAACGGGATTGGTATGTCGGTTTTGGTCCATGTTCATGCGGACAAACCTGCGCGTGATGCGAATATCAGGATAACCCATCTCGTGCAGTCTCCTGTTAGTGGTTTGCTGACCCACGAATTCATACATCCTGTTGTAGGCATCATTATCGCTGATCAAAAAAGCTTTGCGGATATAATGGTCGATGGAGGGGAGATAGTTTTCGGCTGTGCTGTCGGTATAAGCCCTGCTCTGCCTGCCATAAGCGCTGTCGAACTGGATGGTGGTATGCCTGTTCACGCCTTTGCGTTTAATATCATTGAGTTTTTCAAGCGATAAAAAGGCCAGGGGCATCTTCACAACCGATGCAGGATTGAAGTAACGATAGGGATCTACATTATAGTAGTAATTTTTAAACGAAGGATTATTGTTTTTATCCCGGTCGATCTGCGTATAAATAATTTGATACCTGAATGTATCCGGCTGACTTAATACTGACTGTAATAGACTGTCAGGTTGCCTGCTAAGCAGATCAACTAAGAAAGCATCATTTTTTACCTGTGATATTCCCTTGAATGATATCAATGCAGTAAATAATACCAGGATATTTCGTTTCATAGACATTTGGCCTTTTGTGTTGGTATATGAATCTGTCTTTATTTCGAATTCAAGAACCTAAATTTATTACACTAAAACGAATATCATCCTGCACAAAACCGCACACCATAT
This sequence comes from Bacteroidota bacterium, assembly GCA_023429365.1. Classification (GTDB taxonomy): domain Bacteria; phylum Bacteroidota; class Bacteroidia; order Chitinophagales; family Chitinophagaceae; genus Terrimonas_B. The sequence continues at coordinate 4,034 of JAEYVW010000383.1, read as the reverse complement.
GTATTTTTTGGCGTTGGTTTGCCCGCCGCCACTGGATCAAAAGATCCTTGGTTTCAAAAATTGGATGAAGGAAAAGTTTGGTTGCGTGGTGGCTTTGCGATCACCGGCGCATATCACCCTGGTGCCGCCGTTCTGGCTGGCTGATGAAAGGGAAGAAGAATTATTCAAAGCCCTTCAGGCCTTTTCCAGTGAAGTTGGCGAGATACTGGTAAATATCAATGGGTTTTCTCATTTCGGGAAGCGTGTTTTGTTTGCAGCGGTAAAAACCAGTCCTGAATTAGAATTGATAAAAACAGAAGTGGAAGAACATTTCACAAATCTATTTCCTGAAATAAAAAAGGATGAAAGACGCTTTCATCCGCATATCACCATTGCGAACAGGGATATGAAACCTTCGGATTTTGAAAAAGCATGGGCTCATTTTTCGACCATGAAGCTTGATGAAAAATTCGTCACATCACAGATATCCCTGCTTAAGCATTACCAGGGTAAATGGAATGTGATTGGTAGAAAGGAGTGGAAAAGAAATTCGAGTGAATAAAAAATCCCGGCACAAGGCCGGGATTGATATTAAAGAATGGAATCACTTTAGAAAATATAACGCAGACCCAACTGCATACCCCATACGCTGATAACATCTTTCTCTGTTTCGAAAGTCTTGGTGGGGAAGGCACCACTTACCTGGTTCAGCGCAAACTGGGGAACGCCATTGCTTATACCGGTATATCTCAAAAGGCCACCGTTGTTGACCACTGAGCGATACCTTGCACCCCAATTCTTATTCAGGAAATTGGTAAAGTTGAGCATGTCGAGGCTGAATTGAAGCGTATGTTTTGTATTGCCTGTGCGTAAAGAAAAGTCCTGCAGGAATTTCAGGTCAATATTATTTTGCCAGGGCAACAGTACGCCGTAGATCTCAGTATAGTTTCCTTTATTCTTTTTGAGATATTTATCCTGTTCAACATAAGCCCAGAACGCGTCTGCTTCTGCAGCATTGGGAATAAACAAACCAGCCTGTGCCCTGTCCTTGGGAACATACATCAGGTCGTTGCTCAATCCGTCATTGTTCATGTCGTTGCTGTACCTGTAAGTGCCTCTTGCCTGGTTTGCACCCTCGTAAAACAAAGAAATGGTTGTAGCCAGGTTTTTCGCGTACTCAAAACGATAAGAGGCTACTGCTACCAGGCGGTGAGGAATGGAATACTGCGAGATAGCCAGGTCAAGGTCATTGCTGGTACGGATGCTGTTGATATTGCTCCATGCTGAAGCTGCCTGTGATCCGGGGTTGCTCGACAGGTCCATAGTATGGTTATAGCTATATGAGATCTGTCCGAAGAAACCATTGCGGAAATTGCGGCTCAACTGTGTGGTAAGACTGATACCATTACCTTTTCCTGTATTGGTAAGGATCATCGCCTCGTTCACAGAACCATCAATTTTTCTCGCAGCGCTGGACGAGAATCTCGGCCTGCTGTCAGGTCCGGAGAAGTTATCATCCGGAACCGCCATGTTAGCATTGTATTGTTTGATAGCATTGATATCCTTTGTATAGATAGCTTCTACAGTCCACAACAGATCCCAGGGAAGTTTTTTATCAAACGCGATAGAAGTTCTCCAAACCTGCGGGAATACGAAATCCTTATCAACTATAGCAAGTGAAGCACCAGTTGGCAGGGTTGAAGAATTCTGCGGGAAATTGCTGACATATGCAAGCGGATCGGGATTAAACGGCATAGTAGCGAGCGTCGCAGCATTGGTGACCTCGGTTGTAGCCTGGAGCGCATAGCTGTTGGTAGGCTGGTTCGTATACCATACAAAAGGCAGACGTCCGGTGAAGATACCAGTACCACCACGAATGATCAGGTTGCGATTGCCTTCCAGATCCCAATTGAACCCAATACGGGGCGACCAGAGCAATTTGCTTTTTGGCCAGGAGCCCACATCAAATTTATAAGGCTGAAGATCGGGACCCTGGAATGTTTTCTCCAAAATAGCGGCATTAGGATTAGGATCTTTCAGGTAGAGGGCTTTATCAACGCGGATACCGGCCAGAAGTTTGAACTTGTTGTTGACCTTAATCTCGTCCTGCACATAAAATGCTAGTTGTCCGAATGTCAGGTCAGCGATGGGATCAGTCACACCACCATAACCATAGGTCAGGCCATAAGCGATAGGCGCCTGGTTGGTAAGAAAATCTGACACAGAGCGGAAACGGTAATAGCTGGTGCCATAGCGCAGGAAGCTGTTTCCAAAGTAAAGATGATCGAAAGATACACCCGCCGACAGGCTATGATTGCCGACATTGTAAGATAGATTATCAGTGAAGGTAAATACCTTGTTCTTTACTGCATTTTGCCAGCTGAAAAGTTCATAACCCAGGCTGATATATGCATTCTGTCCCGCATCTATATCACCATCCCATATATCTACAAATGGAAACGGTGATGAATTGCTGGTACGATTTGTTTCGATATTGGTATACGTGGCAAGAAACTGGTTATTGACACGTCCGAATTTACTTTTCAGATCCAGGGTCCAGGAAGACACCAGGTCTTCGAAGCCGTAGTTAGCGTTGGCATAGGCCATGGAGTTATTGCTCCAGCGATTTGAGCTAGCTCTTGGGTTGGGAGCAGATGTACCATTAGTAACCTGGTCGTTTGTACTTTTTACGTAGTTATAACGAACGGAGAGACGATGATTGTCGTTTATATTCCAGTCGATACGGCCAAGGGCTTTGATATTTTCCGAAGCAAAATTGCCCAGGTTTTCATATGGCCCTGTTTCATATCCATATTTTGTTTTTACATAATTGGAAACAGCATCGAGGTCTTCAGCTTTTGTACGGGATACATTCGGTCCGGAAGCGCCTGAGCGGGTAGCTTTCCAGTTCAGACCGGGATAGGAACGAGTTTCAAATTCTCCATTCAGGAAGAAGAACAATTTGTTTTTGATGATCGGTCCGCCTACGCGTCCACCATATATTTTTTTTGCGGATTTTTCCAGTGTACCCAGTTTGGAGCTACCTACTTTTTTACCATTGAATGACTCATCGCGGTAGTAACCGTACACAGAGCCATGATAAGTGTTGGTACCAGACTTGGTAATTGCATTGATACCCGCGCCGGTAAAGTTGGCTTGTTTCACATCGTAGGGTGATATGTTTACACTGATCTCCTCGATCGCGTCGAGGGAGATAGGCTGGGCATCACCACCAGGCAGATTGCTGGAGCTCAAACCAAAGTTGTTATTGAAGTTGGCGCCGTCAATTGAAATATTATTATACCGCGCATCCCTTCCGTTGAAACCGGTACCGGAAGCCTGCGGCGTCATCCTGGTGAAGTCATTAATACTACGGCTGATAGTAGGCAGGGATGTGATCTGACGTTCACTCACGTTGGTAGAAGCGCCGCTTTTTACAGCCCTGTTACGGCTGGCTGCGGATACTACAACTTCTCTCAGTTCTTCACCAGAAGATGATAGATCGAAATCAATCCTGTATTCGTCACCCAGTTGCAGGATGATATCGGTTTTGGTGCCTTTGCCGAAGCCAACATAGGTTGCTTCAACAATATAAGGACCACCAGGATTCATATTAGGGATATTGAAGAGACCACCGGAACGGGTTACAACCCTGTACTGGGTTCCCGTGGGCACGTGTGTGGCTGTTACTGTAGTGCCGACCAGCGGATCGCCAGCGCTTGATTTTACGACACCACTCATACTACTCGTTGTAACCTGTGCATGGGTAATTAACCCGGCTATCATAAAAATAATAGCCATGAATAAGTTTCTCTTAAGCATGATTGTTTGTTTATTTACTAAGCTGCAAAGAAAGGGAATATTCCTGTTCAGGAATTCAGCAAATATTAACAAATTGCTATCTCCTCCCTGCATTTACATTTGACAAGTTGGGCAGGCTCCGCGCTGCCTTGCAGACCGTCCAAACCGATGCTATTTGTTACTACCTTTGCCAAAATTCAAGTCATGTTCGACAGTATTGAGGATGCAATTAAAGACATCAGGGAGGGGAAGAT
>JAEYVW010000380.1 GCA_023429365.1 Bacteroidota bacterium | reverse complement strand
CCATCCTGTTCGCGAACCTGCAGATTGCTTACACCTGATGCGGTAGCAGCATCAGTCAGTTCTTTGTATTTATCCTGTAATGCCATAGTTTAAGTTTTTAAAAATTAATTGGTGATTTTTAAACCGGATGCATTCACTCTTTTAGGTTTAAGTCCGTCGAGAGCAGGTTTGAGTTTTTTCCAGGAAGCGGATTTCAATTCACCAGATACGGCAATTACACCATCGTTGACAGTTGCAGTTACAGTCGGGTAATCTTTAGTAGCATCACGAACCGCAGCAGTGAGCGGATCATCGGCTGTGATCTCAACAGGAGCGGGAGGTGGTGCAACCGTAACATTGTTCTGCACCGATTTTACGCCTTTTACGGCTGTGGCCAGCTCAGTAGCTTTTGCCCTTGCGGCTTCATCCTTTGCTTCACCCGATACGGTCGCTACTCCGTCTTTTACATCTACCATCAGTCCTGCTGTTTCAGGATTGGCCTGGAATGCAGTTTGTACAGCAGTCCTGACATCTTCATCTTTTACTTTTGATTTACAGCCAGTCACTGTGCTGCCGATCAATGCTGTTGCCAGGAGCAAAAGCATCCATCTGTTTAGTTGTTTTTTCATTTGCTGGGTTTTTTATTGTTGTAAAATTCCATAAGCGCATTGCCTAGTGCAAAGTTTATACCAAGCTCCAAACAACATCAGTTCCCTTCCAGTGATACGATCAGCTCGAATGTCTTTTCGTATTTCGCGTTGAGGTTTTCCAGTTCAGCGGATACTTTTTTGTAATTGGATTCTGCTTCAAGGAATTTGGATTTATCAGAATAGGTAGCGGGATCAATCAGCGAAGCTTCGAGTTCAGTCTTACGATCATTAAGTTTTGCGATCTGTTCTTCGAGTTGCTGAAAGATACGTTGTTGTTTTTGCAATTCCTTTTTTTGTTCTTTATTGATAGGAGTAGAAGCCTGTGGACGGGATACAGGTTCTGCCGGTTTCTTCACGATTTTTGATTCCTGCTTCTCAGCTTTTTTACCAGACTCTTCTTCCTTTTGTTTCTTCGCCATTCTTTCTTTCCAGGCCACGTATTCTTCATAACCACCCTTGAACTCTTTTATTTCGTGGTCTACGATTTCCCAGATCTTATTGGCTGTTTTTGAAACAAAATACCTGTCGTGACTCACCAAAATAATACTTCCCTGGTACCTGTTCAGCGCCTCGATCAACAATTCGCAACTATGCATATCGAGGTGGTTGGTAGGTTCGTCGAGCATCAGGAAATTGGCCTTGCTCACGATCACTTTTGCAAGTGCCACTCTTGCCTTCTCGCCACCACTCAGTATCCTGATCTTTTTGTCGGCATCATCTCCACTGAATAAAAAGCAGCCGAGTAACCCACGCAATTCGAGCTCATTCATCTGGCTCCCGCATTCCTTCATTTCATCCAGGATAGTATTGTTGATGTTTAGCGCTTCGAGCTGGTGCTGTGCATAAAAGCTTTCTTCCACATTATGGCCCCATTTACGTTCCCCTTCGCTAAAGGATTCCACGCCCGCAATGATACGCAGCAGGGTAGACTTACCTTTACCATTGGCGCCGATCAGCGCGATCTTGTCGCCGCGTTCTATTTCCGCAGAAGTATTTTTGACGATGAGGTTTTCACCAAACGACTTAGTTACATTATTCAATTCAACCAGCACACGACCTGGTTGCTTATCAACGCGGAAATTGATCCTAATGTCCGGTCTTTCCAGCGTGGCGTCTTCGATCCGCTCCAGTTTGTCTAGCTTTTTTATAATGCTTTGCGCCATCGCAGCCTTGCTGGCCTTGGCACGGAATCGTTCTACCAGTCTTTCATTCTGCCGGATATAGTCCTGTTGGTTCTCATACGCTTTTTGCTGCATCTCGATGCGAATTGCTTTCTCCTTTTCGTAAAAATCATAATTACCATTATAAATATGCAGCTGTTGCTGGTACACTTCCACGATCTTGGTCACCATCCGGTTCAGAAAATATTTATCATGGCTCACGATTACGACCGATCCCTGGTAGTGCTGCAGGTATTTCTCCAGCCACTCAATGGATGGAAGGTCGAGGTGGTTGGTAGGTTCATCCAATAATAATAGATCGGGTTGTTGTAAAATCATTTTAGCCAGCAATACCCGCATCCGCCATCCACCGCTGTATTCTTTATAGGGACGGTTCAGGTCGGCATTGGCAAAGCCCAGGCCCTGCAATACTTCTTCAGTTTTATGATGGATATTGTATCCACCCAGGGTCTCGAGTTCATGCAACTTATCGGAATAATCGTGAAGGGTTTTCTCATCGCCCGTTTTCTCGAGCTCTTTACCCAGTTCCTCAATCTCCTTTTCCAGATGCAATACTTTTTCAAAAGCGCCAAGGGCTACCTGCAGGATACTGTCGTTGGTATCAAAGCTAAGCAGGTCCTGGTGGAGGTAACCTATGGAAGTACTCCTGCTTCTTTCTACCGTCCCGGAAGACGGGCTGTATTGTCCCACAAGCAGCTTGAGTATTGTTGATTTGCCCGTCCCATTATAACCGATTAAGCCAATTCGTTCATTGGGTTGAATATGCCAGGTTGCGTCATCAATGATCGTCCTTGCACCAAATTCAAATGTTACATTTTGTAGTCCTGCCAACATAGTCGATAGTCAAAAGTCAGAAGTCAATAGTCAGTTTTTTAGGCTGAATAAATTAATCCGGTTAAAAGAATTATATGTTTTTCTAAATTTTTCATGTCAGTTCTATTTAAATAAGTAAGTTCATTGGCTAAGTCGATCGCTGCAGCAATTTCAACCACTGACCCACTTGGGATTTCGAAATTCGACCTCACCCCAACCCCCCTCGCAGCGAGGAGGCTTAGTATCCTTTATGCATAGCTTCTCATCGTACTCCAAATTTGTCGTGAAAACCGAACGACTACTAACTACTAACTACTAACTTCGAACTATTAACTTCGAACTGCAGCCTAATTCCAAATCCCCAATTCCCAATTCCTAATCCCCACTCACCACTCACGACTCACGTCTCACGCCCCAGGCCACAAAAATAAGCATTACCCTTACTAAAGGGATTGATTTACCTTTGCACAAATTATATAGGTCTCCATGAAGAAAGTTTTGGCTATACTCGGTATCCTGGTCGTAATACTCGCGGCTTTTCTTTGGTACACATTTAAGGGTGGAAAAAAACGTGTCAAAGGACCCAAACCGGTCGCGCTGGCAGTAAGTCAGCACAGCCCCGCATTCAATGAATCCGTCCAGGGTCTGCTCGATGCTTACTTTGGGCTTTCCGAAGCATTTGTAAAATGGGATACAGTAGCGATCTCGAACCAGGGTGCAGCTTTGAAAACTGCGCTGGACAGTCTGAAGATCGATGAACTGAAAGTGGATACTACGGGTATTTATGAATCAGCCCTGGACCCTTTAGCCAATGCCAGAAACGAAGCTTCTAATATTTTAGCCAACCCGTCCATCGACGAAAAGCGCGTAGCGTTTAACAGCCTTTCAGAAAATTTGCGGTTGCTGTTTATTATCGTGAGGTATGACCAGGGAAAATTGTACTGGCAGGAATGCCCCATGGCTTTTGATGACGAGCGGCCAGGCTACTGGCTCAGTAAAACCGATGCGGTCCGAAATCCTTATCTCGGTACCAGCCATCCAAAATATAAAGATGGTATGCTAAATTGTGGTGGTCCAAAGGACACGATCAATTTTATGCAACCGGCCACACCTGGTATGTAAATTTAAAATCAATCGTCATGGCGAAAGCAAAACATTCCACCGTAGATGAATACATCGCCGCAGCACCAAAAGAAGCGCAGGCTCACCTGCGGGAGATTCGTGCATTGTTAAAAAAAGTTGCGCCTAAAGCCACCGAAACCATCAAATGGGGATCTCCTGTGTTGGAGGAGAACCGTATTCTGTTTTCATTTACCGCACATAAGTCGCACCTAAACTTCATGCCTACACGTACTACGCTCGAGCCATTTAAGAAAGATCTCGCCGAATATAAAACCGGACGGGATACTATTCAGTTCCCTTACAACAAACCACTTCCCAAACAACTGATACGTAGGATCGCCAGCTATCGTGTAAAGGATGTAAGGGAAAATGGGGCGTTGTGGATGAATTGAGAATGTGGAGATGTGAAAATGTGAAAATGTGTAAATGAGGCATAGTTCATCGTGGAGGGTCGTAGATAAATCTTACTAAAGCATTCTTCTTATCGTCTGAAGCCAGGTAGACCTGCTACCTTATGTTATTAGCATTCACGATCATCAGCGCGGTATTGGGCGGAATGGAGCCCAGGTTTTCACCAACCATCACCATTTCCTGGCGGGGCTTGTTGAGATCGATCCGGACATATATTGTTATTGGTTTGGTGGAAAGCACCTGGTTCGATACCACGGTAGAGCCATCAACATAAACCGAGATCGTATCGCCATCAATCACACCATTATCATAAAAATCCAGTCGTATGCTGCCCGTATCAACAAAGATCTCTTTTACAAGGTCCAATTTTCTTTCAATCAATACGGGTGGCACTTCCGGTTTGAAAGCTGGTGTCTGAATACGCGTGAGCACAATCGTACCCGCGGGACAGTTGCTTTTACCATCCATTGTCCTGCCCGTCCAGGATCCCCGAAGTTGTTCCTCCCTTCCATCGGTATGAAAGCTGAGAGTGTATTTTTTTATGCAGGGGATGCAATCGGGCGGAATTCGAAATATAGACACCTTGTTTTCCGCAATGATCATTGATTTGGTGACCGTGTCCAGGGTACCTTCAAATTCTTCTTTTACATAGTTGGTCGTATCGGAGTAGTGATAGGAACTGCCACGGATCTTCGTGCCTTCCGTCTGCAACTGGAATTCGATATTATAAACAGGGAAACATCCACCGGGTTCCATAACCAGCCGCCCTTTCCAGAAGCCGTTGATGTCCTGCGCCTGCGCACACCATGCCGACTGGATAAAAATGTATAAAACGATTATACTGCGCATTCAGGAATGAAAATAGGGGAAAAACACGGAGCAGCTATAGAATTTAC